>CBFDBS010000093.1:0-8639 GCA_965603105.1 uncultured bacterium | reverse complement strand
ACACACGCGGCGCACTGTGAGAGCGGTGTCATGTCTTCTCTTTTGACTCATGCCGGATTTGAAATCTCCGAACCGATGGCCTTTGGCGTAGGCGGGGGATTGAGCTTCGCCTATATCCCGTTTTTAAAAATGGGCAATCTGCCTGTCATTTCCTACCGGATGTTCCCGGGTAAAATCGTTAAGAACCTGACCAAAAGGTTGGGCATTGAATACGAGATCAGAAGGTACAAAGACGAGAAACAAGCCATGGATGAACTCGACGAATTTGTTCGCAACGGACGGATTGTGGGGCTTCGGACTTCGGCTTATTTCATCACATATTTTCCTCCTGAAATGCGCTTTCAGTTCAACGCTCACAATATCCTCATCTGTGGAAAAGAAGGGGACGAGTATATCGTCAGCGATCCGGTGTTCGACAGCCTTCAGCGCATCGGGGCCGACGATCTCCGGAAAGCAAGGTTTGCGCGTGGACTCAGTGCTCCTAAGGGATATCTGCACTATCCCGTATCCGTTCCCTCGGAAGTGGATCTTGACACTCAGATTTTCAAAGCGATACGTAATACATCCAAAATGATGCTTTATGCTCCCACCCGGATGATCGGTGTGAAAGGCATTAAACATCTCGGAAACGTTCTGATGCGTCTTCCCTCGAAAAAGGATACGAAGTATATCCGCCATTTTGTGGGCAACATCGTCCGTATGCAGGAAGAAGTCGGTTCAGGCGGAGCCGGATTCCGCTTCATGTATGCTGCCTTTTTACAGGAAGCCTATGCCAGACTAGGCCTGCCGCTACTCAAGGAGACTTCCGAGATGATGACGGCCAACGGCGATGAGTGGCGTGAAGTGGCCCTCGCCTGTGCCAGAGTGGTAAAAAGCAAGAAAGATGGAATAGACAAGGAAGACTTAAGGAAAATCGCGGAGATGCTGGCGGAGTGTTCGCGCCGAGAAAAGGAAATTTTTTTAAAGCTTCGTGAAGTCAAATCCCTTAAATCAGAGGCGGTGCTGCACTCAGATGTTTCTAATGAGAGTCAATAGATATCGATCACTCCCGTTTTTATTGACATGAATAAGACGTTCTTTCCTTCTTTCTGACACGAAGCCAGCCAAACCGCAGGCTGCTGCGCTGTCGAAGTAGCCGTACTCGGCGAGATAATCATAAACAACGTCCGTGCCTGCCGCTTGCTGCCAGCGTGGCTTCTCTGAACGGGGAACAAGCGTACTGAAGGCAATGGTGCTATTTTCCTGGGGGCACCGGCTTAGCCATTCCAAAGCCTTTTCCAGCTCTGCAAAGGATTTGATTTCCAGAATCTCAGCCAAGGCGCCCTTCTTTTCCCCAGTGATATAGAGCCAGGCGCTTCCCTCCACAAGTGAATAGGTATCGAGAGAAGAACCGAATATTTCTTTCAGCTGCTCTTGAGAAAAGGCTAGAACATCCACACCTCCCACGAGCAGAGAAGACACCGTTCCCATTTCCAGATCACATTTGGCGAGCTCCAGGCTCCGCTCGAAAGAGAATGCCTTGGCCGACAGGGTCAGGTTTCTGCTTTCAGCTCCGATGCTCTGGGCGGCATAGAATGAAGCCGTATTGTTCATGGTATTGATGAAATTGATCGGCATGGGGAATTCATGTTCGTGATACATCTGGTTCAGGACTATTTCTGTGTCATACTGGTTGCCGCTCTCGGTGCTGAGAAAAACGGCAGTTGTTGAAGGGATGGATTTGTGGTCGATGCACTGATGCATGCCGACCAAGGTAAGGATGATGAATTTGTTGATCCTTCGGAAATAATAATCTGTATACTGTTTCAGCATACCCTGAAGTTCTTTGACTGTTGTGGCGGGATCTGTCGTGAAGACTGATACCCTGTGAATATACATCGATCACACCTTGTTTGACAGTACGAAGGATGTGCAGTTCCCGCCGAATCCGAAGAAATTGAACAGGAATGTTCCTTGTTCTATGGGGAGGTTTTCCGTGATTGGCCTGATGCCCAACTCTTCGTCATAGTCATTAAATCCCAGAGAAGCGGGGAAGAAGCCCCGCTTGACGGATTCGGTAATGAGAATGCTCTCGATCACACCCGAGGCCCCAACTGTGTGTCCAATAAATGGTTTGATGCCGGTGACCGGAGGCGTGTCTGCTCCGAACACCTTTTTTATTCCCTTGCACTCGGCCAGATCATTGTGGCCGCTGCCGGTGGCGTGTGCTTTAATGGCGCTGATGTCCCTTGTTTTAATATTTGAATTGGCCAAGGCCTCTTTGATCACTCGGGCGATAGCCCTGCCTTCGATATCATGAGCCGTTACGTTTTGGATGTCACAGATGTTGGCACCGCCCAGAAAACAGAAATCATCTTGTCTTTCTTCTTTGGCCTCGAGGACGATGGCTCCACAGCCCTCTCCCATCACGATCCCGTCGCGGTTTTTATCGAAAGGCTTGTAGACGGAATTGGCGATCAGCTTCAGAGATTCGAATCCGTAGAGGCCGATACAGTTGAAAAAATCGTAGCCGATGACGACGGCCCTTTTGAAGAATTCCCTCTGGATCATCGAGGCCGCGTACAGAAGTCCGTTGGCACTGGATGTGCAGGCTGTTGTGAATGTGTAATTTGATTCTGTGCTGCCGAAATGTTCGGCTATCTCATTGGCGATTTTTCCGTATCCTCTGGCTTCCATTCTGTGAAAATTCGATTTTTCAATCGCTGATTTTTCATAGTAAGACTCATAGATCGGAATATCGATAGACGTGGAACCGAAGAATATGGCTGTCTCAACAATCTCGTCCGACGTGAGTTCTGCATCTTCGAAGGCGCCTCTGACGGTGTCATAGAGAATTTCATAGAACTGTCCGGCACGGTCTCCATTGGATTTGTCCTTGAAGCGGGGCATGCGGTAGTAAGGTTTGGAAATATTGGAATCGGTGAGATCGAGGGGAATAAAATCCAAAAGAAATTTTTTGGCCTTGATCAGCGAGACAATTTCATCGATGTCTTCTCCAAGGGAGCAGTTCACTTTGCTGCCGCTGATGCAGATCCTCTTGTCCATCAATCATTCCGGCTGGAGATAGTCGGCGAATGTATTGAGAGAGACCATAATCCTTCGCATCTCCTTGCTGTCGGTGATGGATACTCCGTATTTATTCTTGAGAGCCATCGAGATTTGGAGGGCATCGATCGAATCTAGTCCGAATTCCGAGTCCGGTCCAAACATCGCTCCGTCGTCACTGACTTCGTCCGGATTTTTTTCCAAATCACATTCCTTGATGATCAATTCCTTTAACTCGAGTTTGAACTTTTTGTCTTGAGAGCCTTTCATGTGGATCTTCTTTAAAAAAAATCAGTTCATTTCAAAATATCTTTCTTTTGAGAATTAAAGATGTTATTAATACCATAATAAGGCCAAAGCCGACAAGTAGGCCCGCTTCAGGGAAAACATCGACAGCCCGTCCTTTCCGGAGAGTGATATCCAGAAAACCTTCGAGCCCCCAGTTCATGGGCGAAAATCCAGCCAAAGTTTGCATGAAGTCGGGCATAACAAACTTGGGCACCATAATCCCTCCAATGGCAGCGAGGACGATGTTGCCGAATCCCCCGATGACCGTAGCCTGAGCTGTCGTATTCGTGAATGATGAGATACAGAGGGCGAAAGTAATGGCGCAAAAACTCACGCTGGCCGCTATAAGACACAATCCGCCGAAAGAATTCCCTAGGGACAGGGAGTCTCCCCCGAGAAGCGGCACTCCGTAAACCCCCACAATAATCATCAATATGACCTGGATGATGTTGATGATGAAATAGGGGGTGATCTTGCCTAGTATCAACAGTGAGCGGGAGACATTCATGCTTTTGAGACGTTGAATAGTGCCTTGGTCACGTTCGGTGATAAAGGTGTTGGAGATTGGAATTACAATAAGGAACATGGAAAACACGAGCCATGCCGGGACATTTTGCTGAACGGAACTGGGTATTTTCATCGAATCGCTGTTCTTATAGGCGTATCTCGTTGCCAGGAGAGCATTCAGAGGTTGGAGCATTTTTTCCAAATCGAGTCCGGCTAGAGAGAGGTATTTCTCTTTTCCTGTGAGCAAGTATTTTATTTTGAATTGTTCGAGTTTCCTCAAAAAAGCGTTTTGGATGATCATCTGCGTCTGTCCACCTACGGTGGGATTGATCAACAGGATCAGGATTTCCTCTTCTTGCTCAAGATATTCGCCGCTGAAAAATTCTGAAAATCCTTGGCTGATGACAAGGGCAAAATTGAATCCGTCTGTATACATGAGCCGGTTGATGTCTATATCCGTTGTTTTCGAATCGTAAGTTTTAAGGTTGAATGTGGCCAGGTTTTCCAGTTCCGAGATGTATACCTGCCCATAGGTGCCGGTGTCTCTGTTGATGAGAAGGATGTCGATTTTCTTTTTCTCATGGATATTGAACAGATCCTGCATGGTCAACGACATAATGACGATAAAAAGCACAGGCAGGAAAAAAAGCACTCCCAGCGCATGGATATCCCTGCTGATCACAAGAAAATCTTTTTTCAGCATAAACAGAAGCTTTCTCATGAATCCCGCAGTCCCTTTTTGGTGAGCCGAAGAAAGAGATCCTCCAATGATTTTATGCCGTACTTGATGTCTCTGAGCTCTATTCCGTTTTCCTCTAGAATCGAAAGGACTTGGCCGAGCGTATGATAGACTGAAGCCGTTTTGGCTATGGTTACGGTTGTCTCATCTGAGCTCGGATGGACACAGGGGATCTTCCTAAGCTTGTCGGAGACCATCTCAGATATACCCTTTGTATGGATAGTAAGATCATCGCTGCCTTTGAGTGCTGCTGTCTTTTTGTCGGAAAGAATGATTCTTCCGTTGTCGATGATGGCGATATCATCAGAAATTTGCTCTATTTCCTCCAGATAATGAGATGTGTAGATGACAGTCGTTTTTTTCTCTTTGACGATCTTAGAGATCGTCTCGATCAGGAATATCCGTGATTGGGGGTCCATTCCTAAAGTGGGTTCGTCGAGATAGAGGATTTCCGGATCGTTCAGTAGACCGATAGCCAGATTCAGTCTGCGTTTCATGCCGCTGGAGCACTTGGAGGCACGTTTGTTCAAGAAGGATTGAAGACTGGCTGCTTCGATACAAAAGTCCATGCGGGAACGGAGCGATTTTCCATACAAACCAAGGAGGCCCCCGAAATATTCCAGATTCTCCTGAGCGGACAGCATGGGGTAAAATGAGAGTCTCTCCGGTACGAGACTCGAACGTTCCTGAATATCACCCAGTGCCGAATCGAGATCCAAGCCGTCAATAATGACAGTCCCTTCATCTTTAGGGATAATGCCGGTGAGAATGGAGAGAAGAGTGGTTTTGCCGGCTCCATTGGGACCGAGCAGGCCTGTTACAGCTCCTTTTTTGAAGTTGAGGGTGATGTCATTGAGGACATATTTCTTATCGTAGGATTTGAACACATCGCGGATGCAAATCATGGGCTTTCAGGCGGCCTATTATACTATACATCAGACCAAAAAACACGGAATGCACTAAGGACCAGTACGGCCATCGTTCAATTGTTCGACACATGCCCCTTGTACAAAAATAGGACTTTTTATCGAAGGATGGAGGGAAATATGGGATAATCCTCAATTTATAAATTGACAACTGATTGAGAAAAGTTTTACTGTATTCGACATCGCCAAAATAGGGGAGTGAATAGTGCGAAATATTGCTTTGGTGACAGGTGGAAGCCGGGGAATCGGCAGGGCGATCGCTCTTGAACTAGCCCGCGATGGGTATGATATATGGCTCAATTATTTGAAAAGCACAGAGGCTGCTGAAAACGTACGCAGCGAAATCCGTAAACTCAACAGAGAGTGCGTCCTGCTTCAGTTCGATATTTCCGATTATAATGCCGTTGAAACAATCCTTTGCCAAGAAATAGGGAAGCTTGAGAACGGAAAAGAGCGGGTGGCCGTCCTCGTCAACAACGCAGGGATTGTCCGTGATAACCTGTTTTTCTGGATGGATTTTCAGGAGTGGGATGAAGTGATCCGGACCAATCTTTATGGCTTTTTTAATGTTACGAAATGTGTGGTTGAGCACATGGTTTCCGTCAAATGCGGAAACATCATTAATATAAGCTCACTCTCCGGGCTCATCGGCAACAGAGGGCAGCTCAACTATTCAGCAGCCAAAGCCGGAATAATTGCGGCGACAAAAAGCCTATCCAAGGAATTCGGAAGCAGCAATATCCGTGTCAATTCCGTTGCTCCGGGACTTATTTCCACCGAAATGACTGAAGGCGAAGTGATGAGCGAAAAGGAAATAAAGCGATTTGTGCCTCTCCGCCGCCTTGGGACTCCTGAAGAAGTCGCCAAAGTTGTTTCGTTCCTGTGCTCTGAAGGGGCTTCCTACATCACGGGAGCGGTTATTCCTGTGACCGGCGGTCTGTATTAACGGTCTTTTAACTCTTTAAAATCGAATCTCCCACATGCGGGCGACGTTGTCTTCTCCGACGGTGATAATATATCTTCCATCCGGTGAAAAAGCAGCAGACCTGACTACAATCCCGCTCCTGTCGGAATGCCTGATGGCCAGGATTTCAGTTCCGGTCGACACATTCCAGACTTTGGCGTAGCCGTCGGCGCTGGCGGTAACTACATATCTTCCATCAGAACTGAAGTTGGCCGTGAACACATCTCCGGTGTGTCCCTGGAGTGTTCTGACCATGTTTTCGCTTTCAATCTCCCATATCTCCGCCGTTCCCCCTCTCTTTCCTATGGCCACATACCGTGAATCGGAGCTGAATCTGGGCGGTTGAAAGTAGCTGCCGCGGAGGATCAGTTTCACCCTTCCTGCGGGAAACTGCCAGACTTTTGCCTGATTGTCGGAATCGATGGTCAGGGCATACCGGCCGTTAGGACTGAATTGGATGCTGTCGACGCGGTAGTCGTGTCCTTTAAAGGCGTTGATCATTTGAGCCTGAGCTCCTGAAGCACCGGACATCTGCTGTTGTGCCGTTCCCGATGTGATTCTTGCCTCTGTCCAGACCGCCCAGTCACTGTCCGCGGAATTGCCCGCACGGACATGCAGGATGATTGTCCCCACTTGATCTGCGAGTCCAGACAAATCGCACTCCACTCTGTCGATTCGTCGGTCGTAGCGCGCAGGAAAGCTGCAAAGGAAGGCGTCCCGTCCTGACCCGGCTGCTATTCGGGTATTCCCACGTGGTCCGGCATCTGTTCTCCTGAAACTGACGCCGAATACTACGCCGTCCGTTCCGCCCGCCCCTTCCATAAATCCACCCGCGATGATGAGCTTTGCGCCGCTTCCAGGGATTCTTACATTCTGGATCATTCCATTGATGATTCCATCCCTTTGCCATGGAGGATGCATGAACAGCACTTGAGGATAGGTTTGTCCATCTTCCAGACGCGCGTCATTGACATATTTGGCCCCTCCTCGCGCCTCGGCATCTCGACCGAATGGAACTGTGGCCTCGGAAGCCGACCACTGTGCACCCGAAGCCAAAGAAATAAGGTCGATGTCTTGAGCACCTAATCCTGTTACCAGAGCAAGGGCTGCAATGAAAACAACAAAGAATGTTTTTACTTTCATAACTTTCCTCCTGAGATGTTCCAATCTGTCCTATTTTAGCTTAGATGAAGACAAAATTATAGCGATGATTGCAGCCCTCTTTTTATTTTTTCCAGTCTAACTTGCCTAAATTATTCATGAATTCTGTCGACTCCATTATATAAGGTTCATGATCTAGGCTTGTTATGTTTGATTTCGGCAAAATCCGGAATAGAACTTTTTTATTAGTCTGTCCCGTCAGGATGGCAGCTGTAGCAGGCTTCACTGATATAGGTATATCCTACTACTCCTTTGTGTCTGTTATTCGTTTTATTCCTGTTGTGAGAATGGCAGTGGGTGCAGGAAAATTCAAGGAAATTGGATGTCAGATGACAGTCTGTGCAGCCAAATATTGCATGCGGTCCGGAATCAATCGGAAAATCGTGATCGAAGACGGCTTGGGTCCAGGTTATATGGGTCGGAAAGTGGCAGAACTCGCAATATGTGGGAAAACCGACAACCTCATGGTTGGGATCGCTGCTTGACTCGTAATCGTCAGCATGACATCCATAGCAATCTGTCGGCAGTTCGGTTCCCGAACTGTGACACTGGGAGCAATCCAAAGTGGTATGTGCTCCCAAAAGAGGCCAGATAGAATTGTGATCGAAGGAAGCGTCTTCCCAGGTTTCGGCACTGGTGCCGTGGCAGGCTGTACAATCCGTGGGGAAGCCGGCCAACTCGTGATCGGGATCCGAGGTGTTTTGATAGTCGCTCAGATGGCAGCTGACACATTCAGTGGAGCGTCCCGCATAGACACCATCGGCGTGACAATCGAGACAGTCTGCCAGCAGGTGCTGTCCGCTGAGAACAAAAGAATCGTGGACAAACACCGCCCCTTCCCATGTTTCGGCGCTGGTGCCGTGACAGGCCGCACAGTCCGTGGGAAAGCCAACCGATTCGTGATCAGGCTCCGAGGTGTTTTGATAGTTGCTCAGATGGCAGCTGACACATTCGGTGGAGCGTCCCGCATAGACACCATCGGCGTGACAATCGAGACAGTCTGCCAGCA
>CBFDBS010000092.1:0-8704 GCA_965603105.1 uncultured bacterium | reverse complement strand
TCGGCGATCCTTTGGGTCTTTTCTTCCATTGTTGACTGTAACAGCGGCATGGCGCCCATCATGACCAGCATGAACATCAGGAAGAACAGGACGACGGGCACAAGAATGGCTTCGACTTCACTGGTTCTTTTGGCCTCCTGGATTTCACCGGTTTCTTCATCGACCGTAATCAGTCCCATGGATTCGACATCGATCCAGGTCAGGATTTTGTCGGTTTGAGTCTCGTCAATTCCGGCGTCCGTCATACGGGCTTTGCGCAGATGGGTGTTGACGGGATTGGTCAGCCAGTTGCGGATGTTGTCCATGGCCGCATTTTTTCCGTGGTAGGTGATGCGGTAAGCGCTCTGTTCTCCTTCGGGATAAAGAACCTTAGGCCCGATCTCGATAAAAGCGTGCATTTCTCCACTCCGGATTCGATTGGAAAGCTCCAACCTTTGAGCCTGGAGAAACTGCTCGTCCGGCGTTACAACCTCGAAGATCCAGGCGGGTTGGACTTTTTTCCCGGTCTCCTTGTCCATGACAACTTGTGCATTCCGGGCTTCGGCCGTTTTGACAATGACATCGCCAACGGCGCCCGAATGGTCGATGATAGCCACTCGCTTGTCATTGGTGTCGACCTGATTCCGGAGAAGGTACATGGCTAATCCGCTGCCGCTCATCAGAACTGGCATCAGGACCAGCATGATGATGAATCCTTTTGTTTTGACCGCAGCCAAATATTCTCTCTTGGTCAGTCTCAGTATTTTACGCATCGGTGGCCTCCTTGGCTTCGGGTCCGGCAATCCTGAGGAATATATCGTACAGTGTGGGCTTGGCCAATTCGAAACTGTAAACGCGGGTACGGGACATGATTTCCGAAATGATTTTCTGGTGGTCGTATCCCTGCTGAATCCGAATCTCCTGTAGGTTTCCAAAATCCATGACTTTCTCCACTCCTTCCAAGCTTTTCAGTAGAGAGAGGCCGTTTTCCATGCGGATTCTGAGAGTGTCATTTCCGTATTTGTCCTGGATCGAGACCAGTGTCCCATCCAGGACTTTCTGTCCTTTGAAAATCATAAAGATAAAATCACACATTTTTTCAGCGACATTCATGTCATGGGTGCTGAAGATGACCGTGGCCCCTTGTGACTTGAGTTCAAGGATGGAATCTTTGATGACCTCGACGTTGACCGGGTCCAGCCCGGTGAAGGGCTCGTCGAGAATGATCAGCTCGGGCTTGGCCACAACAGTGGAGATGAACTGGACTTTCTGCCCCATCCCCTTACTCAGAGTTTCGATTTTTTTATTGGCCCAATCACTGAGGTCGAGCCTTTCGAGCCATTCATCCACATCCTTATGGACTTTCCGGCCGCCTTTCAGTTCTCCATAAAAAAGGAGAAGCTCACGCACTTTCATCTTCTTGTACATACCGCGTTCTTCGGGGAGATAGCCGATGCGGTCGGTCGAGGATCCCCGCATCTTTTCATTGAAAATCCGGATGATTCCCGAATCCGGGTAGAAAATGTTCATGATCATACGCAAGGTGGTCGTTTTTCCGGATCCGTTGGGTCCGATGAAGCCGTATATGCTTCCCTGCGGGACGTTGAGGGAAAGGTCATCGACGGCCGTAAGCTTACCAAAGGTTTTGGTGACGTTTTCGATTTCTACGACATTCATGTTATTCTCCTAGAAAGAATACGATTAACCTCTTCTGTTTATTTAGTCAATAGGAGAAAAGTCCTATATTGCATTTTTTTTGTTTTTCTGATTCACTTTGCCGACAGATCTAAACGGCCTCTTGCAAAGAAGCGGAAGTGACTGATTTATGATACAGGAAATGGCCTGAGAGCGGCATAAGGAGGAGATTTCACTTGGACAGCCAGTCGCAGATGCGCTCAACTCCATCTAAGACTTTCTCGCAGTTTATTTTAAGAAAATCTCTGTCCAACGGAGTTTTTTCGGGTAAAGAAATCAAAGAATTCAGAGCGGTTTCTCCGTCGAAATCAACATAGGCCAGACGAGCCGTTAGTTCTTCGGGATCCCGGCCGAAATCGCTTCCCGGTAATATAGCGACTCCTGTATCTTCAAGAAGACGCCGGCACATTTCCCTGGAATTTTCGATTCCGCGGTCCGACAAACGCTCCTTGAAGTGCGAAAAATCGGGGAAGAGGTAGAATCCGCCTTGAGGAAAACGCACTTTTACACCGCAGCCGGCCAGTTCGGTAGCGATATTTTTTCCTAGAGCTTTCAAGATCCGGCGGGTTTTTTTTAGATAGTCTTCAATTTCCGGCCCTTCTTCGAAAGCACGGACCGCGGCATATTGAATGGGTGCGCTCGTTGAAGTGAATGTTTCCGTGCCCACGGCAGCCATGGCATCCTGGAGCCATCTGAGAGCGGGGGGGAAAACAAAAACGCCCAGCCTCCAGCCTCCGGCTCCGCACCATTTGCTCAGGCCGCCGCTGAAAATGGTCCCCTCAGGATAATAGCGGACGATGGATTTGTGCTCACCGTCATGGTGAATCTTGCCGTAGATCTCATCAGAGAGAAGAATGACGCTGTTTTTCTCTGCCACCTCAGCCAGATTCTTGAGGTGCTTTTCAGACATAGTCGTACCGGTCGGATTGAGAGGATAATTCAAAATGAGCAGCCGTGCCCGATCTTTATCCTCAGTGCAGAGCCTTTCCAATTCCTCAGGAGTCAGATGCCAGTCGTTTTCGAACTCCGTCGGCAAAAAATGTATTTTGCGGCCTAATATTTTCGCCTGGGGAGCATACGACACCCAGCTCGGAGTAGGAATGACCAGTTCTCCATAGTAGGTCAATTGGAGGAGAAACATCAGTTCCTTCGATCCTGGTCCGATGAGCACATCTTCCGGTTCTGCTTTGATGCCGAAGTTTCGCCTATGATGTTCTGCTACAGTCTCCTGCAGTTTTCTCAAACCCTTGACCGGAAGGTAGTCCTTTTGATGGGCATTTCTTCTTAAACTCTCAGCCACCGACTCGGGGACTGGAAATGGGGATTGTCCTAGACCGAACTTGAAAATGTCCCGTCCCTTCTTTTTGAGTTCATTAGAGAGATCGTTGATAGCCACTGTCGCCGATGGCTTTAGCCGTTTCACGTGGGGATTCAGATGGACGACAGGAACATGGCTTAGGGGTCTTATCATTCTCTTCTCCTTCTTGTGGCTCAGTTCTGTTTAACAATTTAATTTTTTAACGTCGATAATAAAACAAAACTCATCAACACTCAAGGATATTCGATCATAGAATGCAGGATTTAAGAATTTGGTCTATAAAAAGCAATTGAATTTCCTGAGCTATTCTTCCTCAAATTGACCGTTTTTCCTCATATGTGCTATCTTCAGCACAGGATCAGGTGGATAAAAACTCAGAACAGTGCAGATTTTTTCTTTTTTGGAGGAGGTGTGACAATGAGAAGAAAAAGGAAAGCTTTGATAGAGGCCAAAGAAAATGGGCCCTATGTTGTTTCCAACGTACAAAGTCTAAAGACATCCAGATGGGAACCGGCCAAGACAGCCAAAACAATGGTCCTCTGCCGATGCGGGAAGAGCGGCAGCAAGCCGCACTGCGACGGGACGCACACGAAAATAGACTTCAATAGCGGCAAGATTGAGGGCCGTCAGCCGGATCGAGTGGATAGCTATGTGGGCAAAGGTATCGTCATCCATGACAATCGCGGCGTCTGTTCGCATGCCGGTTTCTGTACGGATAATCTGGCATCGGTTTTCCGGATGGGAGTCGAACCATGGATCGATCCCGATGGCTCTCCTGTTGAAGAAATCATTCGTGTTATCGAGATGTGTCCCTCGGGTGCATTGAGTTACAGCCTGGACGGTGAAAAATACGACAGCCAGGAGAGGGGACCTTCCATAAATCTTCGCCTGGACGGGCCGTATCATGTGGTCGGCCGGATTGATCTGGATGATGCCGGCGACTCCAGGCCGGAAGCGAAAGAGCATTACGCTTTGTGCCGTTGTGGCGGGTCGAAGAACAAGCCTTTTTGTGACGGGACCCACTGGTATATCCATTTTAAAGATGATGAAGCAAATGTCCCCCTCGAGAAAAAAGGAGAAGGGACACTCCCGGACTACCTGGGTAATTTGAAGAGGCCCCTGGACGAGTTTGAAGAGGCCATGGAAGACATCCACAGGATTTCTGTCACGGGTCAATCGATCATCGAACCGATGCGAACGATGAAGGAAGTGGTTTCCTGGGATGAGATATTGATCAAGGGAGCGCAATTGGCAACTCTTCCTCTCGATGTGGATGTGCCCGTCAACAGCAGGACTGTAATCGGGCCCCATGCGAAACACCCTTTGGTCATCGAAACTCCCATCTTTATCACTCACATGTCTTTTGGTGCCTTGTCCCGTGATGTCAAGATTGCCTTGGCTAAAGGAAGCGCCGCCGTCAAAACAGCTATGTGTTCGGGTGAAGGGGGGCTCGTCGAGGAGTCTTTTCAGAATGCTTACAGATACATTTTTGAATATGTTCCCAATAAATACAGTGTGACTGAAAAAAATCTCAAACGTGTTGATGCCGTAGAGATAAAGATCGGTCAGTCTGCTAAACCCGGAATGGGGGGTCACCTGCCGGGGAAAAAAGTCACCGCGGAAATTGCCCGGATACGCGGATTCCCGGAAGGATCGGATATTTTCAGTCCTTCTCATTTCCCTGAAATACAGAACAGGCAAGACTTAAAAGAGACCGTAGACATGTTGAGAGAGAAGTCAGGGGGCAAACCTATTGGCATCAAAATAGCAGCCGGCCATATCGAAGCCGATCTGGAAGTGGCTCTGTTCGCCCAACCGGATTTTATCACCATAGACGGACGCCCGGGGGCGACAGCCGCATCCCCGAAGACAGTCAAGGCATCGGCATCCGTTCCCACCATTTTTGCTCTCCATCGTGCCCGGAAATGTCTGGACGAAAGCGGAACCAAGAAAGTCTCTTTGATTATAACCGGGGGACTACGGTTATCATCCGATTTTGCGAAGGCCTTGGCAATGGGAGCCGACGGAGTGGCCATCGGAACCGCCGCGCTCATGGCGGCTGCCTGCCAGCAGTACCGGATTTGCCATACCGGCGACTGCCCGGTAGGAGTGACAACGCAAAAAGAGGAGTTTCGGGAGAGGTTATCCATAGAGCATTCATCCCAAAAAATTGAAAACTTTTTGAAAGTCTCAACCGAAGAGTTGAAGACATTTGCCCGGTTGACAGGACACGATGATGTGCATGCCCTCAGTGTGGGTGATCTAATGACCTGTAATTCAGAGATATCCAATTTTACGAATATCGAGCATGTTTGATCTCTTTTCGAGATGCTTTTTATATAAATTGACGGTATTAACTTCTTTGTGGTAATGTCAAATCGGTATGGGGAAAGCCGGCATGAAAACGATTCTCCTTCCGAATGCCCTCTCTGTCGAGAGCATCTCAGATGTGTTTGTGACTCTAAGGAAAGAGGGGAAAACGAAAGAGATCGTCCTCGATTTTTCAGCTCTTGATGACTGCGATCAATCGGGACTTTTTTTTCTCGATTACATTCAAAAAAATTATCCTCATGTTTCTTTCGCCAACATCGATGAGCGGATCGAGAAGTTGCTTGCGGGGTGCACTCCGGTTGGAAGTCGGAGTGAGGATCCTCGATCCAAACTCTCCTTTTCCCAGCGACTGGAAATTGTGGCGGATAAATTTCTGAATTTCATACAGAAAGTCCGGATGTTTCTTTCCCTTCTGGCTGATGAGATTTATCACACTTTTCACTACCTCCGAAAACGCCGTGGACTTTACCCGGGTGAGATCACCAATCAGCTTTTATTCATGGGCTACAAATCTTTGGCGATTGTAAGCCTGATCACTTTTCTGGTCGGGGTGACTATTTCAGTCACTTCGGCGGCGCAGCTCCAGCTCTTCGGAGCGGATATCTATCTGGCTTACTTTATCGGATTCGCCATGGTCAGGGAGCTGGTTCCCCTCATGACCGGCATCATCCTGGCCGGGAAGATCGGCGCGGCCGTAACAGCCGAGATTTCGACTATGAAGGTCCTCGAAGAGATCGATGCCTTGAAGACCATGGGAGTTGTTCCTGTCAAATTTCTGATGGTTCCTCGACTGATAGCGATGACGCTGACCATCCCTCTTCTTGTCGCGGTGGCGGATTTTGTGGGCATTTTTGGCGGAGTTCTTGTGGCCCGTTTTTTCCTTGGGACTCCGGCCAGTGCCTTTTTGAGAGAGATGTTCAACATCGTTCATCTCGATGATTTTTTAATCGGCCTTCTGAAGACACTGATCTTTGGCTGGACAATCGTGGTCAGCAGCGGATTCAAAGGCTTTTCTGTGCATTATGGATCGGAAGAGGTTGGAAAGGCTACGACGGAATCCGTAGTTCTCTCTGTCACATTGATCATTCTTATTGACTGTGTCTTTGCTCTCATCCTTTACTGAAAAGCCATGGAATTTATTGAAGCAGAAAATCTGGCAGTCGGATTCAACAGGGAAACCGTCTTGTCCGGATTGAATTTTACGATCCATAAAGACCGAATCACGGTCATTTTGGGAAAAAGTGGCTGTGGGAAATCCACTCTGCTTAAAACCCTTATCGGCTTGATTTCTCCTATAGAAGGATCGGTTTCTTTTTCCGGTGAAAAAATCGATTTTGACTCAGAAAATTCCCTGCTGGCTCTATACAGGAGAATTGGTGTCCTCTATCAGAACGGGGCGCTGCTCAATTCGCTGAATCTCTATAATAACATCGCCCTCCCTCTGCGCATGAATCATCCAGGTCTTCATACAGAAATAGAAATGCAGCTTGTTCTTGCGGCTTTAGCCAGGATGGGGCTTGTGGAAAGTAAGGCAAAATATCCGGCCGAACTTTCCGGAGGCATGCGAAAGAGAGCAGCCTTAGCCCGGGCCTTGATCCTCAGCCCGGAAATCATCTTCTGCGACGAACCCTCAGCCGGCCTCGATCCGATCACTTCTTCGGGTCTGGATGAACTGATGCTGAACTTGAGGAATCAGTTCAATATGACACTTGTCGTTGTGACCCATGAACTGCGTTCCATCGCCAAGATCGCCGATGATGTGATCGTTATTAAAGACGGCGGCATCCATTTCCAAGGCCCCTTTCTCAACCTTTTTGCAGCCAAAGATCCTTTCATCGATACTTTTTTTATGAAGGAAGAAAATAACGATGGTTAAAGAACAAAAAATCCGTTTGGGTGTCTTCCTCTTCGTCACGATGCTCCTGTTGATGGTTATCCTTGTTGTTTTGATCGTTCCCAAGCTCAAAGAACAGGGGGAAATTTACTGCACTAACTTCAAAGACACCTCTGTCAGCGGCCTGTATGTGGGGGCGGCTGTCAAATTCCAGGGAGTGGATGTCGGGAAGGTCAGCCAGATCAATGTCAATCCAGCGGACCTGAATTCGATTGTCGTCCAGATGAAAATCCGGAGGGATTTTCCAGTGAAAAAGGACATGGGAGCCACTCTAACCTACACTGGACTCACAGGCCAGAGGTTTATCCTGCTGTCGGGGGGAAGCATGGAATCTGAGAATATTCCCCCAGGAGGAGAGATCGTTGCTTTGGTCGGTCTGACTGAAAGGGCTGAGGATATCTTTTCCAACATCGATACAACACTCAAAAGCATCAATAAACTGCTCAATCCTGAATCCCAGCAACGAATCACCAAATTCTTAGAGAATATGGAGAAAAGTTCGGAAATCTTGAGCACTGTCTTGGAAACCAGAAGGGGCAATCTGGAAAATGCGATCGTTAATATTGAAGGGGCATCCCGGGATTTTGGAGAGGTCACAGAGAGCCTCTACAAAGTCCTGCAGAGTCTCACTGTGGTTACCGAGCGGATCGAGAATGATACGGAGGAGACGTTCACCAATATTTCGCGCAGGTTTTCCGAAGAGGAAATGGGACAGGCGATCAAAAACCTGGAGTCATTCATTGCCGCAGTGACGGAAAGCATACAGCAAATTCAGGTTATCATCATCCAGCAGCAGTCTGAGCTGAATCAGACATTCGAAAATCTTAGGTCCGTGATCGCTAACCTTGATAATCTATCGAGAGACCTGGTTGAAGACCCGACCATTTTGATCAGAAGAAGAAAGGGGAAGGGTAAATGAAAAAAATAAGTTTCCTTTTAGTCATCCTTATCTTGAATTTTGGATGCTTGTCCAGTCCTCCAAAAAAGTATCACCAGATCTATCTTCCGGAAAATCCGAGAGCGTCTTCAATTAAAATCAATAAAATTATCTTCGTTGACCGCATTCAAACCATGCTCTTCTATGATAATTTTGAGATCGTTTACAGAGAATCCCCATACCAGTTGAATTATTACTCCTATGATTTCTGGGCAGAAAAACCAGCTATTCTTATCCGCGATTCCATAATTGATTATTTCAAGAAGAACAAGATCTTTTCCGGTGTTCTTAAAGAATTGACGGGGAAAAAGGTAGATTACACATTGAAGGCCAGAATCCGCGCCATCGAAGAAGATGATCGTCTCGACGCCTGGCGTGCCCGTTTGTCCATGGAGATCGATATTGTGGATTTTTCGACGGGAAAGCTTGTCCTCTCACACGAGTTCGATAAAATGAAAATCCTGCCCCAGATGGATATCAAAGAACTTCCTGTTGCCCTGTCGCAAATTTTAGAAGAGGAATTGATCACTCTCATTCAATCCCTGTCCCA
>CBFDBS010000091.1:0-8754 GCA_965603105.1 uncultured bacterium | reverse complement strand
CGCCGAAGGAAGCGCCAAACTCAAAGCTACCAAGATTCCTGATGAAGACAGCATAAGGAGAATTGATCATGAAGATTAAATCCATTGCTTTTACTGTTATTCTCGGTTTTTTCTGTTTGACCAATTTCTCCTACAGTCAAGATCTGCTGATCAAAAACGGATCGGTCCTGACAGTCACCCAAGGAAAAATGGTTGGGGCCGATATTCTGATTCAGAACGGCATCATCACCAAGATCGGCCAGGGGATCGAGGCACCGGAGGGCATCAAAATTATTGATGCCAGCGGTAAATTCGTGATCCCCGGAATCATCGATACCCACACCCATATCGCGCTGTCCGGCACGAATGAAGGCTCAGAATCGATCACCAGTGAAGTCAATATGCGGGATGTCCTTGACGCCGAAGATACCGGGATTTACACGGCCTTGTCCGGTGGAGTGACCATGATCCACACCCTGCACGGCAGCGCCAATGCCATTGCCGGCGAGAACATCACGCTCAAGATGAAATGGGGAAAACCGGCCGAGGATCTCATTGTCCATGATGCGTACAGAACCCTCAAATTCGCCCTGGGAGAAAATCCGAAGCGGGCCAATTCCGTCAATCCCGATGCTCCCGTCCGCTACCCTCAGACAAGAATGGGTGTCAACGCCATCATCCGGCGGGAATTCATGAAGGCCAGAAATTATATGGAGCAGTGGGAGCGGTACAATGCGCTGAAAAACTCGAAAAAGCCTCCCGTCAATCTGATTCCCCCCAAAAGGGATTTGAGGCTCGAGCCGTTGGTCGAAATGCTGCGCGGCAATATTCTGGCCAGATGCCACGCTTACAGGGCAGACGAGATGATCGAGTTCATCAATCTTTCCAAAGAATTCGGTTTCAAAATCGCCTGTTTCGAACATGCCTCAGAGGGCTTCAAGATCGCCAAGGAGCTGGCTGCCAACGGTATCGGAACCTCCGTTTTTGCCGACAGCTGGGCTTACAAGGATGAAGCCGCCGAAGGAATAGCCTACAGCGCAGGATTTTGCACCCAGCAGGGTGTACTTGTGTCCATCAACTCCGACAGCGGAGAGCGGATCCGGCGCCTGTTCAACGATGCGGCCAAAACCATAAAGTACGGAGGCCTCAGCGAAGAGCAAGCGCTTAAACTCGTCACCCTCAATCCCGCTGTTCAGCTCGGTGTGGACAAGATCGTGGGAAGCCTCGAAGTGGGAAAGCACGGGGATATCGCAATCTTCAGCGAACATCCCCTCAGCGCCTACACACGATGCGATATGACCATAATCGAAGGAGAAATCTATTTCGACCGGAACCAATATCTCAAAGAAAGAGAAGAAATTGAGAAACAGGAAAGGGAAGCCGCGAAAAAGAAGGGAGGCTCAAGATGAACAGAAAAGGCATCGTTTTTCTACTTTGTTTTGTCGTCTGCATTTCCCTCGGACTTTCGCAAACGAAAACTTCCGGTGTTATTGCCATAAAAGGGGCTGATATCATTCCTGTCGTCGGAGAGGATATTCAGAGCGGAACCATCCTCATCAAGGACGGATTGATAGTGGCTGTGGGGAAAGACATGGAGATTCCAGCGGATGCGCAGATTATCGACGCCACGGGCCTTTATGCTTTTCCCGGAATGATCGACAGCTATTGTCACTTAGGGATTCAGGAAATTTCCTCCATACGGGCGACGGTCGATTCTCAGGAAACCGGGCGGATCAATCCGCAGGTCATCTCCGTCGAAGCGCTGCGCCCGGATTCCATGCACATTCCCATTTCCAGATCCAATGGGATCACTACGGCACTCGTAGCGCCTACTGGAGGATTGATCGCCGGAAAAAGCGGACTCATCCGGCTGACGGGGTATACGCCTGAGGAAATGGTGATCCAGAGTCCTGTCGCCCTGCATATTGAGTTCCCTTCCATCGGCCGCTCCAGACGCCGGACCACAGAGCAGAACCAGGCTTCGAGATTGATAGAGGAGCTCAAAGAGCTGTTCAAGAACGCCCGATATTATGAAAAAAGAAAGAAAGCGGCTGAAGAAATTTCTCAACTGCAGCTTCCGGAATATGACGAAACGCTGGAGTGTCTCCTGCCTGTTGTCAATGGGGAAATTCCGGTCTTTCTCTCAGTTCATGCGGAACAGGATATACTCGATGCCATCAAGTTTGTCCAAGAAGAAAAGCTAAAGGCGATCTTTTTCGGCATGACCTACGGCTGGAAAATTCCTGAAAAGATCAAAGACGCCGGCTTTCCCGTTGTCTTCGGCTCGCTCAATGCCATGCCTGCCAAATGGGATGACGGCTACGATGCTGTCTACCGGAATCCGGCGGTTTTGAGCAAAGCCGGTGTGAAAATCGCATTTTCTTCACAGAGTTCGAGTCTGGCTAAGGATTTGCCTTATTTTGCGGCCAAGGCGGCCGCTTTTGGACTGGACAGACGTGAAGCCTTGAAGGCGGTGACTATCTATCCGGCCGAAATTTTCGGACTGCAGGACAGCTTGGGTAGTCTGGAAAAGGGAAAAATCGCCAATATTGTCCTGGCCGATGGGGACATCCTCGAAATGGGCACAAATATCAAACACGTGTTCATCGATGGAGTGGATACGGATCTCTCGAGCATCTACACCGAGCTTCTGGAGAAGTTCAAAAAGAGGCACGAACAGAAGTCAAATTAGTGTTAAAGTACTGAATGAAAATCCCTGCTGCTGCAGGGTGGGATGACGGTTTCTCTTGGTTCGTCTGAGAATTGTGACAATGCGTGTCACTTCCAAAGAAAGTCATGGGAGGACTCATGAAAAAAAAGACTCTTTGCCTCACAGGAATAGCGGTCGTGCTTTGCTCGTTCCTTTTGATGGATTTGTTCAGTGCTGCCTGGGCGGTGGAGAACGAAGGCTATGATCTGATTATTAGGAATGCCCTGGTCTTCGACGGTTCCACCAATCCAGCTTATAAGGCCGATGTCGCCATCAAAGACGGAATGATCGTCAGTATCGCCGATACGGTCAAGGGGAATGCCGGCCGGATCATCGATGCCAAGGGACTTTACATCAGCCCCGGATTTATCGACCTCCATTCCCATGCCGACGGGGGGATGTATTTTCCGGAAAACCGGGCCGCCTTGAACTACTTGACGCAGGGTGTGACCTCCCTTGTCGTGGGCCAGTGCGGAAGCAGTGCCTGGCCGCTGTTCGAGAAAGCCGAAGATCAGATAAAAAGGTGGACAGAGGAGGGAATAGGTCCGAATACCGCCTTTCTCGTCGGCCACGGCTCGGTACGTCAACTGGTTATGGGGATGGAAAACAGGCCTCCGCGACCCGAAGAACTGGATGAAATGAAGTCTCTTGTCAAGGAAGCCATGGAACAGGGAGCGGTCGGGATTTCTACAGGATTGATCTATCTTCCTGGCCGTTACAGCGAGACCGATGAGGTGATCGAGCTGGCCAAAGTGGCCGCTCCTTTCGGAGGCATTTACCACACCCACATCCGTAACGAACGGGACAAACTCCTCGAGGCCATCAAGGAAGCCATCGAGATAGCAGAAAAAGCGGGGATCCCAATTCATATATCTCATTTCAAAGTCATGGGAGTAAAAAACTGGGGGCTGGTCAAGGAAGCTTGCACCCTCATTGAAGGGGCCAGAAGCAGAGGTGTCCAGATCACCGCCGATCAATACCCCTATCAATTTGCCAACGGGTACCCTTACCGGAGCTTGATACCGGCCATCAACTGGACCGATAAAAACCGGGTCGATCGACTGACCGCGGATGATGTCACCTTTGTTTTCGACCAACTCCGGGATGAAAAGCTTCTGGAACTCTACAAAAAGATGACTCCCTATTACCCTCTAAACGAACACCATCAACAGTATTTGGACTCTCTTTCAAGGCAGGATCTCGTGGATCTGGTGGGAAGCGGGATGGTGGATACAGGTCAATTCAGGGGTATGGAAAATCCGCGGGAGAGAATATTTTTTGTCAAATGGATGGAGGATCCCGAACTCTCAGAAAAAATACAAGCGAGAGTGAAATCCTATATCGATGAAACCCTGGGCGGGCCCGAAAATGTCGTGGTGGGCATCTGTGTCGAAAGGACCCTGGAGGGAAAAACGCTTCAACAAGTGGCGGCATTGAAGGGGAAATCCGTCGAGAAGGCAGCCATCGAGCTGGAAATGATGGGTGCCAAATGCATTCCCTTCCAGATGGGTGAAGAGGACATCGAGTACATCATGAAAAAGGAGTATGTCGGCACGGGCAGCGACGGAACCGTCCCTTTTTATGGAATCGGCCTAACCCATATCCGTTCCTACTCGACCTTTCTTCACAAAATTAAAAAGTACGCTTTGGAGCGGAATGCGGTTTCGATCCCTCATGTCATCCGGTCACAGACATCTTTGCCGGCCGAAATCATGAACTGGGAGGACAGAGGCTGGATCAAGGAGGGCTACAAAGCCGATTTAATAGTCTTCGACCTGGAAGGTATTAAAACTCCCACTTCGATTTCAAATCCCCATCAAAAGAGCAAAGGAGTGAAATACCTGCTGGTTAACGGTAAACTCGTCATCGACAACGAAAAATTCACGGGCGAACTCCCCGGGCAAGTCTTAAAACTCGACTGACTCCAAAGAATGAGGGAGTGCGTAGCCGCTACCTTTTTCCCCAGTGGCCGCGGACCCAGACCCAGTGAGAGCCTCGTCTTTCCCAACGGCCCTGGACCCAGGCTTTGCCTTTAGGGGCTTTTGACCAGTGCCCTTTGACCCAAGAATAGCCGGAACCCGTCCATTTCCAGTAGCCGTCCACCCAGACATAGAGAGGACCCGGTTTGACTTGGCGGATTTCCTTCTTGAGCGGGGGAGGAGCAGTCGTCGGATGGGCAACTACACAGGAGGATAGAGTCACAATGATAAAACTGATGATGAGAAGATACGCTGTCTTTTTCATATTGTCTCCTTGGCTTTTTTGGTTATCTATTTTTGAATCATTGTTCCTCGAAGATAATGACCGTATACCCGTTTTCAGACAGTTTTTCGGCGGTCGCCTCGGCTTCGGTGCGTGTTTTGGCTTTGATTCTCACCCGATAATAGATCTGTCGAGAGGTTTTGAATTCTGTGATGACGACATTTCCATATCTTTTTCCCAGTTTCTGTTTCAAGTCGACGGCGTTGGCTTTGTTGCTGAATGATCCCACCTGAATGGAATACTTGACAACCGATTGTTTGGGAGACATGTCTTTTAACACTTCGACGCTCACTGGTGCGACTCCCGGTCCGACCATATCCAGTACCTTCGCAGCGGCATAAGAAAGGTCGATGATTCTTTCCTTAACAAAGGGGCCTCTGTCATTGATCCGGACAGTCACGGCTTTATTGTTGTTCAAATTGGTGACCATCACATATGTTCCGAAGGGGAGTGTCTGATGGGCGGCGGTCATGTCGAACATGTCATAAATCTCTTTGCTGGAAGTGGGCTTCCCCTGAAAATTCGGACCGTACCAGGAGGCCATGCCCCTCTCAACGTCTCCCTTTGCCTCCGGAAAATACTTGACGCGCACACAGCCGGCTAAAAGCAAACTCAGCGAGATGAAAAGTAAAACAATCTTTTTTGATTGAAACATCGTTTCCGCCTCTTAGAGGAGCTTGATCAGATTTTCTTTAAGGAACTCGAATGTTTTAGTCGGATTGGAGCAGAAATGAAAGAGTTTATAATCGTCTTCATCGATCACCTTGTGACGGATGAGGGATTTGAAATCGATGATTTTTTTCCAATAATCCTCTCCGTAAAGGCAGATGATGATGTCCTTGCGGTCGATCTTCATCGTCTGGACGAGAGTCAGCAGCTCGAAGACTTCATCCAGTGTTCCATAACCTCCAGGAAAGGCGACAATGGCTTTTGCTTTGTAAACCAGCCAGAATTTGCGCATGAAAAAATAGTGAAAAGTAAACGTCAATTCGGGAGAGGAATAAGGATTGATAATTTGCTCATGGGGGATGGAGATGTTCATCCCGATGGATTTTCCACCGGACCTGTGGGCTCCTCGGTTGGCCGCTTCCATGATTCCCGGGCCTCCGCCCGTACAGATGACGAAATTCTTCCCTCCCGGTTCCAGCTTGATGGCCCATTGAGTGAGTTTATATGCCAGTTCTTCGGCTTCCCAATAGTATTTATACAGAGGACTCGTTTTATCGTCTGGATCGATTCTGGCCGAACCGAAAAAAAGAACCCAGTTGTTCACTTTGTGCTTTTCCAGACGTGTCAGCGGTTCGAGATATTCGCTCAAAATGCGTATCGTCCGTGCTTCTCTGGATTTGAGGAAATCCAAGTTTTTGTATGCCTTTTCTGAGATTTTCATGTCGTTCATTTCAGCCTCGTCAGTGAACTAGGGGGAAATTCTATCCTAAAATTTAAGGCAAAACAAGGTCACGGTAATCCGAGGATTCTTCTTCAAAACCGTGATGAAGAGAGAGCATTGGTGGAGGTTATCGCTCCCTGTCGGATTGTAGACGCCTTCTCTCATCTAGCTTGTCGGCGGTTCCCGATGACTCGCCAGTTTGATGATTCCGCAATGAATGATAGGTGTTGATCAATCTCATCTCCGTCAGATTTCAGAAGGCTCAATACATACTCGCCGTCCCTGGGTCAGTCGGATTCCCTCCAAGCTAGACTCGGAAAGGCTCAATCCTCCGATGTCGCTCTAACTCTCCTCTAATGCTCACCTTCTACCTATTGTAATGGTTTTGGCTTACGAGATCTGAAGGGATATCTGGTTCGGAAGAATGCGGTCCTTTCTTTACTTCAACCCAGAGCTGTGTTATCAATAAATTGATCTGCTTAGGCTGACAGAGCCTGAGAAATGGTTCTATTGACATGCGGCCGGAGTGAAAAGATGACACAGGAATTAGAATTTCTTTCAGCCATGGAATATCCGGGAAGAGTGATCATTATCGGTTCGGATCCAGCCGGCGAAAATGCTGTTGTTGTCTATGCCATAACCGGCAGGTCTTCTTCGAGTCAGGCGCGCAAAATAATCGTCGAAAACAATCATCTGCTGGTCATTCCCACCGATGAAGCGGTCGTCAAAGAGGGGAATCCCGATCTTCTTATCTATCCCGCCATCAGCATCTCAGGGGGAATCGTTGTCAGCAACGGCAAACAAACAGGTGATATCCTGGCAGGTCTTCACAGTCAGCGGATACCGCTCGAAATCTTGCGGTCCGCACTCTCCAGATGGGATTACGAACCTGATCCTCCTGCCTTTACGCCCAGGATCAGCGGTTGTTTAAATGCTTCAGGTGAAGCTGCTCTCAGTATAATCAGGAGGGATGAAGATGGGAGCTCGCGCCGGGATTATTTTGATTGTTCTTTAAGACCCGGTTTTGGGAAGATAATAGCCACATACGCGGGAACTAACATGGACCCTCTCCCTTCTTTTTCAGGAGTTCCGGTCGATTGTGTGCTGAACAGGGATACGGCTGGAGAGATGGCTGAAGCGGTTTATACCGCGCTCGGAGCGAAAGAGAAAACGAGAGACTTCAGAGTGGCCGTCGCCTGCGTCTTCGTCAAAGATTTAGGGAAAAATCGGTACACTCTGGCCATCATCAACAGACATGAAAGGACTGTGAGTGAATGAACAAAATAGACAAAACAACACGCCAGCAGTACAGAACGAGGGTCGAAGAGGAATTCCCCGATGATTTGAATATGGGGGCCATACGCTTCCACAAGAAACTTTCCATGCGCTATGGCGAGAATCCGGGGTATCCGGCCGCCTTTTACCAGGAACAGGGGGCGGCAGGACCGAATATGGCCACTTTCGACATTCTTCTTGAGGGGACCAAAGGTCTGAGCTATATCAATGTCGGTGATATGGATTTAGGACAGAGGCTGGCCAGGAAGTTGACTTCGATCTACACGGATAAATCCATTTGTGTTTTAATCAAACATGAAATGCCCAGCGGCGTAGCCCTGGACGGAACTCTTCTCGAAGCCTTTGAAAAAGCTTGGCAAAGTGATCCGCTTTCCAATTTCGGGAGTGTGGATGTGTTCAACAGTGCTGTTGACGAAGATTTGGCCCGGCTCATCGTAGAGAAAGAAAGGAATGTGGAAGTGGTCTATGCTCCGGGATTCACAACCGAAGGGCTTAATATTCTGGCTACAAGAAAGCCTCTCCGAGTCGTTCGGATGGGGGCCACTTTCCAGGATTCCTCCATTGATGAAGATATCGAGTTCAAAAGGGTTGCCGGGGGGCTTTTGATTCAAAAAAGATTCGACTCTCGCATCATCTCCCCTGATTCCATTCAAGTGGTTTCGAAGCGGAAGCCGGATCAGGATGAGATCGATGCGGCCATCTTTAACTGGAATGTGGCCTGTTTCACAAGATCCAACGCTATCATCATAGGGAAAAAGGACAAGGTGCATGGGATCGGTTCGGGGCAGAGAAGCCGGATCGACGCTGCTGAGGATGCCATCCGGTTTTCACATCGGGGGTATGGACCACAAGGCTGCGTCATGGCTTCAGATGCATTCATGCCTTTTTCAGACGTGGTTGAGATTGCGGCGAAAAACAAGATCACTACTATTATCTATCCTCTCGGTTCCATCCGGGATGAAGAGGTTATCGCCAAGGCCGATGAACTCGGGTTAGCCATGATTGTGACCAAGAATCCGGAAGAAACGGATAGTGAAAGATGTTTTTTACACAGATGAATCCCCCCCCGCGACTCTCTCGGTCAATAATTTGGGACGGTCCCAAATTTCTCTCGATC
>CBFDBS010000090.1:0-8856 GCA_965603105.1 uncultured bacterium | reverse complement strand
GACTGTTACCGCCGACCGGAACTTTTCCGATATGGATCAGTCGTGCCTTTCGCCGTTTATAAACCAGGGGCGTTACGCTCTTCTGTGGATTATTCTCCTTAAGTTTCACGCTCTTAAATCTCCTCGTATTCCACGAGTGATCCTCACCCATTCAGCCGTAAATGCTATAGAATGGGGTCAGACTTTGCCACCGGCCGTCCTAAAAAGGGATAAAACTCCCCCAGCCGTTGGGAAGACGCTTGGCCACATCATTGAGAATAACGAACACAATTAAGACAATAAACATGGCGAATCCGATCTGCATGATAACCTGCTTGACCTTGGGACTGAAATCTCTGCGGAATAAACCTTCAAGAGCCAAGACAAGGATCTGTCCCCCATCCAAAACCGGAATTGGGAAAAGATTGATAACCCCGAGCTGAAGACTGAAAAAAGCAATCCAGCCTATCATGGCCATAAACCCGGCTCGCAACGCCGCGTATGACCAGTTGGCGATTTCGATCGGCCCGCCCAGCTGTTTGGCCGATGCTTCTCCGGTGATCAAATCCTTCAGAAAATCTATAACCAGGAAGGCAAGCTCCACATTGTATTTGACACTCTCTCCGACAGCAGCAAATAAACCGAATTGTTTGTCTGTGGATTTCGGAGAGTGGCCTATACCGATTTTTCCTACATCCCCCTCTTTGCGTGGCATCACTTTCAGAGTCAGGATCTCTCCCGCCCGGTCCACTTCAAATTCGAGCTCATTGCCCGGATTGCTCTCCAGAATTTCAATGAAGCGGTTTTGGTAGATCGTTTCTCCATTGATGGCACGAATGATATCACCGGATTGAAGCCCGGCTTGTTCGGCAGGAGAATTCGCTGAAACCAGGGTCACCTGAGTCCAGATTTTCCCCGTAAAGCCTGCGTATCCGACAGCCAGCCGTGTTTGGCTCTCGGTTGTCAACTCAATCGGAATAATGGCCCCGGCTCTTTTGACCTCCATTTCCAGAGTTCTCTTAGGCCGTGTTCCCACAGCGATTTCAACATCGATCCATGTCTTGGTCACTTTGCCGTCGATGCTGATGATTTCGTCATCGATTTTCAGGTTGGCCGTTTCTGCCGGAGAGCCGGGCTCAATCCAACCGAGGACCGGGGCCTGTTCCTTATATTCGGGCACGCTCACTCCGACCATGTGGATAACCGCCATAAGGGCTATGGCCAGGAAAATATTCATCACCGAGCCCATGACCATGACCAGAAATCTCTGCCACCTTTTGGAAGCCATAAAATCTCCGGGTTGAATCTCTCTCTTCTGATCGAAAACATCTTCACCGGTAAATTTGACAAAACCTCCGATGGGAATCATGCTGACGCGATAGTCGGTGTCCCCCTTTTTAATGCCGAACAGCCTTTTCCCGTATCCGAATGAAAAAGCTTCGACTCTTATGCCCACAAGTTTAGCCATAAAAAAATGGCCGAATTCATGGAAAAAGACCAAGACACCAAAGACAATGATAAAAGCAACGAGTGTGCCGAGTATGGTACTCATTTTACAACCTTTGTTCTATAAAATTCCGGGTTTTCAACTTCGTCTCCCGGTCGACCTCGAGGATATCCTCGAGCGTATTCACATCTTTTCGGCTGTGTTTTTGTAAAACAGTTTCAATGACCTGAAAGATGTGTTCGAATCGTATCTTTTTCTCTAAAAAATATTTAACAGCCACTTCATTGGAAGCATTCAAGGCGATAGATACGCTCCCTCCCTCTCGGAGTGCCAACAGAGCAAGACCGAAAAGAGGGAACTTGGACGCATCCACTTCATAAAACTCTAAGGAGCGGATCTGGTTCAAATCGAGGGGAGGCAGAGGGGACTCTTCTCTTTCAGGATGGGTGAGCGCATATTGGATGGGAATTTTCATGTCCGTCTGGCTGAGCTGGGCGATGACAGATCCGTCCTTCATTTCCACAAGGCAGTGAACGATGCTCTGTGGATGAATCAAAACGTCCATCTGCTCCGGCTGAAGGTCGAATATCCAGCGCGCTTCGATCAATTCCAGCCCTTTGTTCATCAACGTCGCCGAGTCGATACTGATCTTCTCGCCCATCTTCCAGCGAGGATGGTTGAGCGCTTCCTCTACGGATGGATTCTTGATCGATTCTTTGGAGCGCTGGAAAAAAGGACCTCCCGAAGCGGTCAGAATCACCTTTCTCACATTCTTCAGGTTTTGTCCTGCCAAAACTTGGAAAACACCGCTGTGCTCGCTGTCGACGGGAATAATTTCTGCTCCAGACCGTTTCGACAATTCCCTGATCAAAGGGCCGGCCACGACCATTGACTCTTTATTGGCTAAAGCCACTTTCTTTCCGGTTTTTACGGCTGCGATGGTTGACCGCAGCCCGTTGATTCCCGTAATGGCCGCGACAACGATATCATTCTTCTCGAAACGGGCGAGCTCTTCCGTTCCTTCCTGGCCGTAGGTGATGCGCACCGATTTGTTCGGCAGGCGTTGTCGGAGCAGCTCGGCATCGTTTCGCTTTTCGAGAGAGACAATCTCGGGCTGGAACTTCTCAACTTGACTGGCCAACAGTTTCGAATTCCGCCCGGCCGCCAAGCCAACGACGTTGAATTGAGGAGAGAGAGCCTCGACGACGGCCAGCGTATTTCTCCCAATCGAACCCGTTGATCCCAAGATCGTTAAGTTTTGTTGCATCTATCAATCCAGCCGTACGATTTTGAGGATATAGTAAAAAAATGGAGCCGCCAGGATAAAACTGTCGACTCTATCGAGAAAACCGCCGTGGCCGCTCAAGATAGTCGATGAATCTTTTTTCCCTGCAGATCTTTTAAAGAGAGACTCGAGAAGATCGCTCATTTGAGCCACCACATGGACCAAAATGGCGATAAGACCAGCCTTCCATAATACCATTTCGGGGAAAAAAACAGCCTGAACCAATACCCCCCCCAGTGCGGCGCAGACCAGTCCGGCCGCCCCGCCCTCCCAGGTTTTATGAGGACTTATTTTCGGAGCCAACCGGCGCTTCCCCCAAAATTTTCCCACAAAATAGGCACCCGTATCGCCAAAGACAATGATAATGATCAAATAAAAGATGAACAGGGCTCCTCTGTCTTCCCTCAAAAGATAGATATGATTGACCGTAAGATTGATATAAACAGGCCCCAGAAGAGTCAAGGCCATGGCACTGGCAAATGGAGAAAGAGAATCTTTCTTTTTGAAAAACAGAAGAGGATAAACAGCAGCCAGGAACATGCCGGCAAGAAGAGCGATTTCAAGCGAGATGACGTCAAAAAGAAAAGAGGCACTGATCATTAAAGCCACGAGAATCCCCAAAACCTTATAAGGGGGATTTTCGGAGTCGCTATAAAGGTTATAGAATTCCAAGAGAGAGAGAAAGATAACGAGCTGCAGGACAGCGAAAAATCCCAAGCCAGGGAGGAACTGGATGGCCGAGACCGACGCCGCAATAAGCAGGAGAGCGGGCAGAAACCTTTCCCTGGCAGTACTGCGGAAGATTTCCCCATAAGGAACAGAATTTTTAACTCTCACTTCTCTATTTCTCATCGCTGGTGATTTCAAAAAAGAATATAAATATTTATACGCCGTTCAGTTGCGCTGACCCTTTTGAGGATGGATGTCTCCAAATCTCCTTTCCCTCTTTTGGTACTCGACAATAGCCTGCAGCATATGTTTCATTCGAAAATCAGGCCAGAGTTCATCTGTGATCCAGATCTCAGAATAGGCAATCTCCCATAAAAGAAAATTAGACACCCTCTGCTCACCACTCGTCCGGATAAGAAGGTCCGGATCAGGAATGCCGTTCGTATAGAGATAGGATGAAAACATCTTTTCATCCAGCATATCCGGGTTGAAATCTTTCTCTCTCAATATTTTTTTGACGGCATCGACAATTTCAGCCCTCCCCCCGTAGTTGAGCGCCAAGACAATTGTCATCCGATCATTGCCCTTGGTCAGCTCTTCCACCCGTCTCAGCTCCCGCCTCACATTTTCCGGAATCTCTTCCGGCTGACCGATGACTTTGAGACCCAGTCTGTTTTCAATGAGAACTTTGTCTTCTCTCCGCAGATAATCCTCCAGGAGTTTCCAGAGAGTGGACACTTCTCTCTTCGGGCGTTTCCAGTTCTCTTTGGAAAAAGCGTAAAGGGTTAAATATTTAAGCCCCAATCGGGCTGACGTTTCCACAACCTCCTGCACTGATTTTGACCCGGCCCGATGCCCTTCAATTCGAGGCAAACGGCGCTTTTTGGCCCAACGGCCATTGCCGTCCATGATGACGGCAACATGCTGAGGAAGACGGTTGAAATCGATCTCCTGAACAAGAGCTTCTTCCTCCGTGCCGGGTTCTATAAAGTCCTTTAAATCCTTGAGCATAGCTCCAATTATAGGTACTCCCCTGTCAATTGTCAAAAGAACGGGAGGGAGGTGTATGTCCAACACCGTATTATTCCCCATAGAACCATAGAGGGAAGAGCAGATTGCGCCGGGTTTTCAACTGGACGCTCGGTAGCGGATTTGGTAAGATAATGATTTAAAGGAAAGAAGAAGAAATGTGCTTAGGAATACCGGTTAAAGTCATCGAAGTGCATGATTCCAACATGGGAAAAGTGGACTACCTAGGAACGAAAATAAAGGCAAGTTTTACACTTGTTGACGATATCAAGGTCGGCGATTGGGTTATCCTTCATGCAGGCCACGCCATCTCCAAGCTCAACGAAAAAGAAGCCCAGGAAACACTTCGACTGTTTGAAGAAATCATTCAAGCCGAACAGCAGACAAAGGATTGAACCACAGAATTTTATTTGGACGGAAACTCTTTCCTCATTATCGGCTTTTCCAGAAATAGAAATGAAAGAATTCAGGGATAAAAAGATCATTAAAGCCCTTCTTTCTCAGATCGAGAGGAAGATCGGATCACTGGAGCAGCCGATCAAAATCATGGAAGTCTGTGGCACCCACACCATGGCCATCCACCGCTACGGTTTGAAAAAACAGCTCAGCGATATCGGTATCGACATGCTTTCAGGACCAGGCTGTCCTGTGTGCATCACTCCCAACTGCTATCATGAAGCCGCCATGGAGCTCGTCACCCAGAAAAGCCCGCTGGTCTTGACAACTTTCGGCGACATGACTCGGGTCCCCACTCTTAAGGGATCTCTTCAAACCGTAGTTCCGGCCCGAAATTCCCAGATCAAGATTGTCTACTCGCCGCAAGAAGCGCTGGAACTGGCCCGAAAGAATCCCGACAAAGAAGTTGTTTTTTTTGGAGTGGGATTTGAAACGACAATCCCATCCATTGCCTTGGTCGTCAAGCAGGCCTCGGAACTCGAGCTCAAGAATTTTTCTGTTCTTTCTGCTCTGTGGATCATCCCCCCTCCTTTAAAAATCATCGCCGAGTCGGAAAAAAGATCCATCCAAGGCTTTCTCTACCCTGGGCATGTCAGTGCTATTATCGGAGAAGAACCCTACAGATTCATTCCTAGAAAATATTCCATCTCGGGTGCCATTGCCGGTTTTGAACCTGCAGACATCCTTCTGGCCATCTCCTCAATCATCAGCCAGATAAAAGACAACAATCCAACTGTTGCCAACACCTATTCTCGTGTGGTCGCTCCCGGAGGAAATGCACATGCCCTCGCTATTATGGAAAAAATGCTCGATGTCAAAGATGTTCAATGGCGCGGTCTCGGCAAAATTCCCCGGAGCGGTTTGAAGCTGAAAAAGAAATATTCTCCTTATGATGCCGAAGTTAAGTTCCAACTCTCCCTTGCCGAAGAGAGTAAAGACCTGAGAGGGTGCCGGTGCGGAGATGTTTTAAAGGGAAAAATATCTCCCCTCGATTGTCGTCTTTTTGGCAACACATGCAGGCCAGACGCTCCTTACGGCCCCTGTATGGTGTCCTATGAAGGAGCCTGCCTCGTATATTATAAATACAACAGATAGCGTTATCCCCGTTGGATAAAAGGTCAACTTAAGGAAACAGGTTTGACCCCGAGCTCATGGAGAAAGAAATGAAAAAAGTCAGCCTTGAATTGGGAAGCGGGGGACAATTGATGAGAACATTCATCGACTCTCACATCCTTAAATCGTTTGACAACACATATCTGAGGAATCTCCCCGATGCAGCACATCTTCCTCATAAAATTGCATTTACAACCGACAGCTATGTCGTCGATCCCATTTTTTTTCCGGGAGGAGATATCGGCACTCTGTGTGTCAACGGAACGGTCAACGACCTCGTCGTATCGGGCGCCGAACCTCAATTCCTCTCCCTTGCACTTATTCTTGAAGAGGGTTTGTCTTATGAAGATCTGGAAAAAATACTGAAATCTATTAAAAAGACAGCCTCGCTTGCCGGAGTGAAGATCATCACCGGCGACACCAAGGTCGTTAGACAAGGTCAAGGCGATAAGATATTCATCAATACCGCTGGAATCGGTTCCATCGTAGCCCGCCCGGTCCCGGACAAAATCCGGCCCGGCGATAAGATCCTCGTCACAGGGCAGCTGGGAGAACACAGCCTGGCCGTGATGCTGGCCAGAGGAGACTTTGGACTCGAATCCACAGTAAAAAGCGACTGTGCTCCTCTCAATTTTCTTCTGCCTGTCTGGAAAAAAGGAGCGCTTTGGATGAGAGATATCACAAGGGGAGGTCTGGCCAGCGTCCTCTGTGAACTGGCCGAGGCAATTCCCTTTTCAGTCATTCTTGAGGAGGAGGACATCCCTCTCTCCAGGGCGGTGTTGGGCGCTACGGAACTTCTCGGCATCGATCCCCTCTTTCTTGCCTGCGAGGGACGGGCCGCCCTTGTCGTACCGGCGGGAAAAGCCGACGAAATTCTGGCTGAGATCCGAAAAGACCGATTGGGGAAAAAAGCAGCGATTATCGGCCGCGTCGACGCTGAAGTCGGGCAGCCGCACGAACTTCTTCTCAAGACTGTATCTGGAGGACTCAGACGCCTCGAACCTCTGTCTTCAGAGCTCCTTCCCCGAATCTGCTGACTATGAAAAAACCTCAGAAGATTTTCATTTCCCTTTTCTCAGTCATTATCCTTGTTACCGCAGGGATTTTTTTCACCGCCAGCCTGCTCAAAAAGACAAGCCTTGGAGAAAAGGAATACTCCGCTTATATTCAAACAAATAAGAGGAGGATCAGCTCACTGGAAGGAGAGAGGATCTCCATTTTTTTTAAGCTGAAAAATACCGGCCGAAAGACATGGAGCTCACAGGATTCCAATCCCTGTTTTGTCTCTTATCATCTCCTCGATGATTCCGGAAAAATCATCCAGTTCGACAATCAGCGTTTTCCCTTTCCTCTCGATGTCCGGCCTCCACAAAAAATCGATCTGGCAGTCCCCGTCAGAACCCCTCTCGATGCCGGAGAATATGTTTTGGAATTTGATCTCCTCAGAGAAGGGATCTCCTGGTTCAAAGACTATGGCTCCCAAACATGCAGAATTGACTTGAAGGTCAACAAGAGGGACTGGCCGGAAGACAATTTTCTTTGGTCACTCGAAAAGGGGACATTCACGAAGTTTCACTCCAGTGTCGCGGAATTCAACACCCTCGGCAAGCTCATCAGGCTGACTCTCGAAAACAACCGGGTCGAATTCAATGGTCGAACCGGCAAGGTCTCTTTTTTCACTCCAGGAGTGGATTACCCCCAGGTCTGGCTAAGAGATGCAAACACCATCCTTCCCCTTATTCTCTACTTTTATGAGCCATCTCACTTAGCTTCTTGGTTGGAGGAACATCTGTCCTTCCAAAAGGAAGACGGATCTCTCGAGGACTGGATAGATTCCAGCGGAGAATCGGGAAAGAACACCACGGAAACGGACCAGGAAACCAGCGCTGTCCAATCGGCCCACCGTGTTTTTACGCTCCTGGGGCCGGCATGGCTCAAAAAAAAGATCGAAGAGCAAGAAATCATCAACCGGTTGGATAGGGCGCTCCTCTCTATTCTTGACAACCGCTTCGATTTGAAGTTTGGCTTGGTCACCGGCGCACATACGGCCGACTGGGGAGATGTGGATATAATCGATTCCGATGAAAGGGCCGTAGATGTTGACGACCGCACACGGTGGACCGTGGATATCTATGACCAGAGCATGTTTTATCTAGCCTCTCTTCAACTGGCGGACATGTTTGCGGCTGTCGATCAGGAGCAAAAAGTCTCATTTTGGCGGACTCAGGCGGAAACCATTCGGTCGAATACAGACAAATGGCTGTGGAATGAAGAGAAAGGATTCTATAGGATTCATCTTCACCTTGAAGATTGGGAGCACGACTTCGATGAAGAAAATATTCTGGCTATGGGAGGCAACTGTATGGCTGTCCTTTCCGGAATATCCGGAGGGGAAAAGGCGGCAGCCATAATTGAGCGGGTGTTAGAGCGCCAGAAGACATCCCAGGTTTCGACCATCAGCGGAACTCTGCTTCCCCCCTATCCGGAGAATGTCTTCCGGCACCCCTTGCTCGATTCCCCCTTCGAATACCAGAACGGCGGCCAGTGGGACTGGTTTGGAGGCCGTTTCGTCCAAGCCATGTTCAGGGAAGGATTCAGTGTACAGGCCAGAGAGAAACTTCTTGAAATTGCCTCTAAAAATATGACTAATCGATGCCTCTTCGAATGGGATGACCGGTTGGGAACAGGAAGAGGGAGTGAAGATTACAGCGGCAGCGCCGGAAGCCTGGGCCTGGCTCTTTTTGAGGGCTATTTTGGTATTCTGTGGACAGGGGACGGTTTTGACCTCCAGCCGCGTCTGGGACGGGACAGCGGGCACATTCATGCCTACATCCCCGCTGCCGACGCCTTTATCGCCTATGAATACACTTACTCTCCT
>CBFDBS010000089.1:0-8972 GCA_965603105.1 uncultured bacterium | reverse complement strand
TCGGGATACATGAGAAGATAACTTCTGAAACCGGCGTCCGAACCGCTGTGGCTGACCGTTATGACTTCCTGGGACTCTCCGATAACCAGGCCTAAGGCGTAACTTAATTTCTCGCCGCTGTTCAATATGCCCTGTTCTAACATCCGGGCCATAACGCTATCATTCCCCACCGTTTTTTGTTTGAAGTTTTTTACCCATTTGGACAGATCTTCGACAGTGGTGAACAGGCTGGTCGCTCCCACGGTGGCAAAGCTCAGAACTCTTTTTCTGAATTCTTTTCCGGCAGGGGAGTAGGAATAGGCCCTATTTTTGACGATCGCCTCGTGGTCGTCATGAAAGTGGGTCCCGGTCATGCCCAAAGGCTCAAAGATATGGATTTCCGTCCATTCGCGGAAGCTCGTTTCTGTTACCCGTTCCACAATTTCGGCCAGAAGAGTGAATCCCGTATTGCTGTACAGATGTTCGTCCCCGGGATTGAAGTTGAGCTCCTTCTGGCGGCCGACCAGTTTCATGATCTGGTCTGTGGTGATCACATCATCCAGCCGCCAGCCGGCCATGGCCAGAAGTTCCCACTGGTCCCTCAAGCCGGAAATGTGGTGGACAAGGTGGCGGATGGTGATGGTCCGGCCAAAATCCGGAATTTCAGGGAGGTAGAGGCGGATGTCGTCATCGAGCGAGAGCTTTCCCTGGTCAGAGAGGAGTGCGATGGCGAATGCCGTGAACTGCTTGGAAACCGAAGCGACATGGAAGACCGTCGATGGAGTTATCGGGATGCCGTATTCCAGATTTGCTGATCCGTATCCTTTAGCATAGACGGTTTTGTCGCCTTTGATAACGGCCAGGGCCGCACCCGGCGAATCCTGTTTAGCCCAAGGTTCGAAAATCTGGTCGACCTTTGCTTCCGCTTTGGAGGATTCGGGACCTGACAGGGTCCGTTTCAAGTAGAAAGAGGCTGCGACGACAGCAATAAAAAGGAGCAGAATCCAGAGCGACCTGCGTTTCATAACCTTCTCCTTGTCTTAATTTAAATGGTTCTCTCCATATTGTGTGGGTGAAATACCGCAAATGGCTTCGCTTACTGAAGATTTATGACGCCATTCTCCATTCGCTCTTCTCGGCGGCTGCGTAACTCGCCTCTTAGTTCTTGCAGGAAGAAATAGCCTTGTGTTTCTCAGCCTCACTTCCATTAATCTATACAAGGCTCAAACATACTTGCCGTCTCGTTGGATTCCCTCGAAGAGCCAATTCCGAAGGCTAAATCTTCAATGTCGCTTCATCCATTCCCGGTATTTTGCCCACGCTTTATAGAGGAGAACCACTTTAATTTACTCCTGTTTTTTTATGAAAGATTTGTCAGGATGTAGAGGGGGTTTGGGGACGTCGACGGGATGTGTTTCGATCATTTCTTTGAGATAGGCGATGCCCGCATCGAGCTGGGCATCCTGGCCATTGAAGGTCGAATGAGGCAGATTGTCGACGACAATGTCGGGATCCACTCCGTGCCCTTCGATCAGCCATTCCCTTTCCGGACCGTAGACGCCTGTCTCTGGCGCCCTGGCGAGTCCCCTGTCGGTCAGGCGGTTATTGCTGCTCAGCCAGATCTCGCCTCCCCAGGTTCGGGTGCCGATGACTTTTCCCAGACCCAGCCTCCGGAATCCTTCCGCAAACGCTTCGCCGTCCGAAGCCGTTTTCTCATCACAGAGGACGACCATGTGTCCACGGAAGGCGTATTGCATATTCCAGGTGGGTTCACCCACGCGGGCTTGCCAGTAGAACCAGGCTTTCCGGAGAAGTTTTTCCAAGATGATGCTGTCAATGTTGCCTCCGTTGTTGTGACGCACATCGATGATCAGACCTTTACGGTTGAAGACGGGATAAAAATTACGGTACCACTCTGTGATGTTGCTCCCTCCCATAGCCCGTAAATGGACGTAGCCGATCTCACCTTCGCCTTGTTCTTCCACTCTCAACCGGCGAGTGATTTCCCAGTCGCTGTATCTGAGACCCGATTCGTTCCCTGAGGGGATAACAATGGCTTGAAAAGAATGTCCGGTGGAATTCGACTTGATATCGATCAAAACCTGGCTTCCGGATTGATTGCGAAGAAGGGCGTTGGGATGTTTCACCGACAGGGTGCTGCGGCCGTTGATATGGGTAATGATGTCTCCTTCCTGAATGTCCAGATCGGGATCGGCCAGAGGAGAGATCTGCTCGGGATAATCGGGGTCGGATTGATAAATATAGTCGATTCTGTATCCGCCTGCCACATCATCCCGATTGAGCCGTGCGCCGAGGGTGGCCACCCGGACCTGATCGGGGCCGCTCCTGAGATCGCCACCCCTTACGCTGACATGAAGCGCCGAAAGTTCGCCCACAACCATTCCTATCAGGTCGTTCAATTCCATGCGGGTTGTCACCCGATCGACCAAAGGAAGATATTTGTCCCTGACGGCGTTCCAGTCGAGACCGTGCATACCCGGATCGTAGAAGTAATCCCTCTCCAGGCGCCAGGCATCGATAAAAAGTTGTCGGAAGTCCTCACGCATATCGATGGAATAGCTCCAGCCGCGGAGATCGACCGCACTGTCCTGGAGGTTGGCCGCTTTTCTGGGAGCGGCCTCGATGACATAGAAAGACGTCCCTCTCTGGACCATTATTTTTTTTCCGTCAGTTGAGAGTTCATATCCGCGGATTCCTTCAACGACATTCTCGACTTTGATATTTTCGTTGCCGATTTTGACGGCCATCAGTTGAGTCTGTGATCCGGCTCCTATGCCTCTATCCACCCAGAACAGGGCATTGGCGTTGGCGGTCAAGTTGGAAAAGTTTCCCGAGCCGACGGGAATTTCACGGATGCGACTCTGGATGCCGTCCAGATCGATTTGAATCTCGGTCTGTTTCTTTTTCTCATCCTTTGCCTGATCCTGTGTCTGATCTGCCATCGAAAGCTCGTCCTTCGGTTTGAAAGGAGAAGACAATCCCTTTCGAAGAGAAAGGGCATAAATTTTCTGCGGTGCATCGAAATACGGTTCCGGCTGACGAGATCCCCAGGGACTGCCGACCACAGACCGGAGATTTCTGTCGGAAAGGAAGTAAATGAACTTTCCGTCCTGACTCCAGGCAGGACTTGTGCTGTTGACACGGTCGGTGGTCAAGGGCACCTGTTTTTCGCTTTCGAGATGATAGAGATGGATCTGCTGAAATGAGTTCAAAGCGTTCTGTGTATAGGCCAGCCACTTGCTGTCCGGAGACCAGGACAGCGCCCCTGTCCCCTCCCTGTTGAGAGAAATTTTACGTTGTTTTCCGCTTCCTGCGTCGAGCAGCCAGAGGTCGTTGTTTTTATCGTCATAGGCGATCCAGCGGCCGTCAGGGGAGGGGTGCCCCTGGAAGCGGAGAATGGACCCGTTATTGGTCAGATCTTTCTCTTCACCCACTCCGTTAGCGGGCAGGGTTACAAATTCAAGTTCACCGCTTTCGTCGGAAAGGCCCAAAAGGGTCTTGCCGTCAGGCATAAATGTCACATCCCGGTACCTGACACCTTCCTTGAATGAGGCGCGCACGAGACGTCCGGATCCAACGGGAGCGACGAAGACACGGCCTCGTGATGTGAGAACCACACTTTCTCCGTTAGGATGAACGTGGCCGGAGGTCAAAAACTCCATAGGATCCTGGACCCATTTTTCACGGAGATGGTCAAAATCCGAGGCTAAAGTAATGGAAATGAGCCGGTCTTCGTTGTTTATGATATCCAGCAGGCGCAGGTCAGCACCCAGTTGATAGACAATCCTTCCCTCATGCAGGGAAGGAGATCTGACGTCCCATCCGCTGTGGTGGGTGTGCTGCTTCAGGTCTCTGCCTTCTTCATCCATAGACCAGATATTCCAATCTCCATCACGGTCACAGACATAGTAGACTCGGTCTTCCCACAACATCGGGGCGAAATTTTCCCCGGGAAAATCGGATGTGAGGTTCTGGGCTTCGGCTTCGCCGGCCGTGAATTTCCAGATGTTACGTGCCGTCCCCCCCTGGTATCGTTTGGTGTTGTTGTTGTGAAAACCGGGGCGGGAAAAGAAAAGGGTCTGTCCCCCTGAATTGTATGATCCGTCACTGGCTTGATGGAGAGGGATACAGCTCCTCCCACCGGTTTCGAGGTCGAGAAGGACGAGCTGGGGATCGGGGATCGTGGAATAGGCTCGTGTTGAGTACATGAGCTGTCCCTCAGGTGTGAAACCGATGGCCAGGGAGGCATCGCTTTCGTAGGTCCAGCGTGTCGGCAGTCCTCCCTCCAGGGGCATGGTGTAGAGTTCAGTCGGGCCTTCGTAGGTGGCACTGAAGCCTAGCGTCTTGCCGTCCGGCGAAATGACAGGGTTGGTTTCTTCTCCGGGATGGGTGGTCAAGCGCCTGGCGACACCCCCCTGGATGTCCACTGTCCAAAGATCTCCCTCGGCAGAAAAAACCAAGGTGTTTTGATGAAGGGCGGGGAAGCGGTAGTAGCCCTTGACGGGCACTGCGCCGGTTGGGATCGAAAAGGCCATCATCAATCCAATGATGCAGATTAAAAAACCGAGACGTTTTTGCTTAGACATGTTGTGACTCCTTCAATTGACGAGTTTCATATATTTTCAATGGTTCATCCTACTTAAGGATACATGGAGTTTTTTCAGCAACCAAACATGATACTTGCGAACACTAGAATCTGAGGGGGTGGAGAAAGCGACATCGTAAGATTTAGCCTTTCTGAAATGCTGACGAGGGAAGGCGACCATGTCGGCCAGTCGAGGATGTTTGAGCACGAGAGGATTAAAAAAAAGTAGAAAATATTTTCCAGATAATCGATTACTCGGATAGAGAACCCTATCGATCATAAGTGATCCAGTCGATCTGTTCTAGATAGCCGAGATAGTCGATGAGTTTTTCGAAATCCAGATCCTTCCCCGTTTCCGCCATCACCCAATTCCTGATCTCTGTCACCGACCACCAGCCGTTGATGTAGTTGAGAATCGCTCTCTGCTGGGTGCGGTCCAGTTTCAGGTCCTTTAAGAAATCGGGATTTTTGGCCGTGAAACCTTCATGTTCCTCCGTCTGAGCGGGATTGAATTTCTGGCCTCTGACTCCGCTCTGGAGAGACGGGATGGTGTCTAAATACTGTTTTTCCAGCTGGGATAACCGCGGTTCTTGCGGAGGTTCAGTTCCCAACTGCTGGGCTTTAAACCGCGCATAATCCAGGATTTGCTCTCTGAGCGCCAGGCTGTAGATTTCCCACTGTTTGATCTGGCCTGCGATGAGGCCTTTTGCCTTTTCTGAACCGGTCGAAATGTCTTCGGTGGAGCGGACAGCCCCGGCCTCGCGTTGGCAGGCGAAGTTAACGAGGTTGATGGCCTGGCTGACCGAGTCCTGAAGATTTTGTGCGTCTGTTCGACCGATTTTTTGGACGGCCTGAGGCAGTTCTCTTTCTCCTATCCTGGCAAAACCGAAGGCCGAAACCTCCTCCACTAAATCTTCCAAGACATCGTCGGTGCAGTTGGCGGCCGCCCAGGCCATAGCCGCTCCGATAAAGGCCATCCGTTTCAGCTGAGTGGGATCGGATTTGTCGGGTGTGTCGGTATCGGCGTGGTACCACTGGTCCGGCCAGGCGCAGAAGGCAATGGCCGGAATGGCCACAGCGGGATTGTTGAAGCAGATATGATCGCTTCCTCCTGAAGCCAGTTGAATATCGTAACGGAAGGCATCCCGCGATCCGTTTTTTTCCCAAATCGGATCGGGGAAAATCTGTCCGTACCGGCTCCGGGGGGAATCGGGAAGGTAAACGATATCGTTGGTGCGCCAGACATAATTGAGGATGGACTGGGCCAAACCGTCCAGATAACTGGGTAGATGGTTGGTGCACTCCGACATCGTTAGCAGGGAGTTGTTCTTTCTCAGCCCTTCACCGACCATGTCCATGTTGATGTTGGAGCTGATTTTTTCCGTGAATCCGGGATGACGGACGAAGTGTTCATAAGTTCCGGAAATCTCGTTGGGCCAGAGGAAATAGATGGTCCTGCGCGGTTGGGGAAGGTCTCCGTTAGCAATAAGCTTTGTTAATGCCCTCAGGATTTCCATCTGGACCACACATCCGCTCGTGTTGTCGTTAGCACCCCGTTTGGTGTAGCCTTCGTAAAGATGTCCTGTAAAGATGATTCCTTTTTTTTCGGGCTCGCTTCCGGGCAGCCAGGCGAATACGCTCTCGAATTTGTTCGGAAATTTTTCAATTCTTGTCTTGCAGCGGACGGTGATTGTTCTGCCCTTTTCCAAATCTTCCAGAAGCTCCGACCACTGCCGCCAGCTGATCGTGAATCCGAACTGGAGGTTGTCCTTCTCGCTATAAGATCCACTCGAGTAGATGACTTGATCGGGATCGAAATAACGGTCCTGGGCACGGAATGAGATCACGCCGCGCAGGCCGGCGGAATCCAACTCTTCGGCCTCCTGGCCTCTCGGATGGGACCACATGAGTGCGATCTTGCCGGCAATTATATTTTTCATCCGGCCTTTCAGCCATTCTTTCCTCTCCGCTGAATTCATGGGCGGGATATAGACGAGATCTCCTGTGATATCTACGGTCGAAGAACCCCCGGCGATAAGGGCGGCATCCGCTTCCAGACGGGCAACCAGTTTGAGTTCCGGTTTGAGAGTCCAGAATTCGCCTTCCATCGGATAGTCGAATTCACCCTCGCGCGAAAAGCGATCGATGCGGATAGTGTCGATGCCGTAGCTTTTAGCGATTTCGACCATTTTTCGGGACTCATGGAGATTTCCTGAAAATTCATCAGTATTCCTTATCCAGGGTGCTCCTGTCAGAATGATTTCGTTGTTGAAGATGATCTGGCCGGAAATTTCGCTGGCCAGAAGATCGAGAACAGTTGGTGAAAGAGGAGTTTTTAAGGCCCTGCCGGTTTGAGCACTTCCGGTATCAGGCCATAAAAAGAGAACCAGGGCTGAGATCAAAATGGCAAAAGCTGTTCTTTTCATTTGTCTATCTCCTTGATAAACATAGCACGGTAGTGTCGGCTGATGTCCCTGCGCGGTGTTTTGGGAGGCTATCGGCGCGGCCGCCGAGCCCGGACTCTCGAAATTTTAAAGTCCCTTTGTTTGTCATCTATTCGAAAACTTTATTCAGGATATCGACAAGCTCCAAGGCGTATTCGATTTCGGTCAGGGGAATGCCTTTTTCTTCGGCAATTTTACTGAAGCGCCCGTCTTTGTTGCCATCCGAAGTGATGATCAGGTAGTCAGCGAAGGGAGCGACGGCGTCGATCATCCGTTCATTGTCGCCGCCTGGAGCGCCTCTTTTAGAGCTTCCCCCGACATGGGCGCCAATGATGAAGATTCCATTCTGCTTGCAGAAATCGATAATCTTTTTCAGCCGGGCCACCTCGTCATTCACAGTCAGCCCTGAGGCTCCCATCCCCTTGAGGCTGGCCCCGATGGCGATGATGACCGTCCTGTAAGGTGTGCCAGTGGGATATTTTTCCAGGTCTGTGTGCACTTCCGCATGGAATCCCTCGCCGGATTCTTTGTCGGCCAGGCCAACGCCTGCCTGAATCAATTCGACAGTTGGAACATCACAATAGTCATACATGATTCCCGCTTCTTCACAGACGATATTGATTGTTGTTACATCGGGACTCTGGCCGGCCGATGTTGTCAAGAGCGGGTACTGTGCCTTCGGGGATTCGTTGTCCTGAAGACCTTCAGCCTCTATACAGAGAAAGAGAAGGGCACAACAGATGATTATCAAGCTCCCTTTTTTCATTGGACTCACTCTCCTCATTGAAACAAATTAAATAAATTTTTTCATTCTTATTCCGGTCGGAATCCGGTTGTCATCTCTTCCTTTTCGGCTGGGGAACGAGCTTGTCGTATTCGACCAATTCCCTCAGCCACCAGTCCGGGAAGTCGATCCGTTCCCTTCTCCGTGTCTGAATGTCATACAGCCAGAGGTGGTTGTATTTGACCAGGATGGCATCACCCAGCTTCCACCAGGCATCGACGACGAGATTGGCGTTGTTGATGCAGTAATCGGTTAGGTACTGACCGGCTTTGGCCGGATCTTTCTCATAGAGATCTGTGGCCAGCTTATCGATCGTTGGAGTCATTTCAATGGCGCCGTCTTCCCATTTATTTATAGCCTTCTTGACGTCCTGGATGGCCAGTGAGTAGGCCACAAGGGTGTGGAAATCGACGTAGTCGAACGCCCAGCGGGCTGAATTCCTGTCGAAAACCCAGTGATCGCCAATCTGGAATGATTCAGGAAGAGCTGTTATGCCTGCGTAGAAGGGCATGTAGCAGGCCGTATCCTGAGCTCCGAAGCAGAGCCAGACGATTCCTCCGATGGGATCGGGCAGCCAGTCGCGGCACTGGGTGACTGTGGTGTACTCGGCCCTGTTGACGCCGATAGTCCGGGCCGTGTTGTAGGTTTCTCCATCCACTTCGAAGGGACGGGGAAGATAGTTGGGATTCTGGAAAGGGCCGCCCTGCAGGCCGCGAACCGGATCGAAGGGTGTTCCTTCGAACTTGTCTCGGGTGATGGTCATGACATCTTTAGCAGAAATCTTTTGATCCGGTTTGACGGAGAAGGGAAGATCCATGTTCAGAGTTTCCGGGCTGAAATTCTTGGAGGGAGCGACGATGTCGAAAAAACGCCAGAGACGGACACTCGTCCCTCTGGAACTGGCAGCGCTTCCTTCAGAAGGCGAGTAGGCCTTTTTCCAGTTGAAGGGTTCTCCGCTGTCCGGATCATACCAACCTTTATCCACGGCGAAAGAAATGACATTGGAAGAGGCCATGAAATAGTCTGGATTGTCAAGATCGATCTCTCCGATCCGGGATTGATTGGGACAGACGCTGACGTGGTCGTCGGGAACCCTCTGAGCGCACCAGACGGAACCGGGCTTACCGCTTTTAGGGGTCCACAGCGGTCCGACGGGAAT
>CBFDBS010000088.1:0-9033 GCA_965603105.1 uncultured bacterium | reverse complement strand
TCACCCCCCATGGGGGCAAATGGATCTGTTTTGTTGCAGCCTGTTCGCGGTGGATAACCACATCTTCACAGGCTGCGCCGCACATATCCATTTGTGAATAATTCAGGCTCGTTTCCAGTTTCAAGAAAAGCAGGGATACTCTTTGGAGTTAAAGCTGGTGAATACGAAAATCATCAGAGATTGCGAAATCATTCCCTACTAATTCCATATATTTTATATTATATGTATTATGTAGCATACCCCCCCATAGTATGTCAAGGAGTGGTCAAATGATTTTTTTTATAGCCGGCAGTACCTCAAATCTAAGGATTCGTCGCTTCTTCCCAGCTCTCCAGCCCTTCTCTGAAAAGAAAAATGACGATGAGCAAACCCGCTGCCGCATCGGCCTGCCAGAAACCAAAGGCATAATTGAGGCCGAGTCCAAGGAGAAGAGCGATGGAGAGAAGAGCGCAGGCAAAGGTCTCTTTGGCATCGGCGACCAAAGCCCGGCTTTGGATCTGCCTGCCGGTCTTCATCTTCTGATAGCTGAGCAGAGGCATGACAATTATCGAGACTAGGGCGATGATAATTCCCGGCAGCGAGGGCTCGGGGATATCTTTAACAATCAGCTTTCTCAAGGACTGATAGAGGACATAAAAGCCTAAGATGAAGAAGGTGACAGCGACAAACTTCATCGCTTTCCTTTCAATCCTCTCTTCTTCCTCCTCTGTGATCTTGCCGTGCTTCTGCAGGCGCCAGATGAGGACCATTCCCGACAGGGACTCCATGATGCTGTCCAGACCGAAGCCGATCAGGGCGATGCTGTTGGCGATTTTCCCGAAGAGCAGAGAAACAGCCGCTTCGGCCAAATTGTAGACAACGGTAAAATATTCGAGAGTCAGTCCCTTCCCGTATAAATCGTCAACCGTTCTCTTTTCTTTGGATGGCATTATTTTTTTCCCTTCTCCACATCTTTGTCTTTTTTGCGAGTCTAAAAAGCAGCCCCTCAAATGGCGTTAAAAATCTTACTGGAGCGCTGACATCCTCTCAGATTCAAGTGTCCAACTTCCTATTATTTCCCTAAGTATCCATTCGTACGATGAACCTTTTAAATGTTTATTTTATTCAGAACCCGAAAGAGATTCAAATCCTTTAAAGTTCTCATTCCCCTGAGCGGCACGTTGCCGTTGCTTTTATTTACCCAAAAATTGTGTTAGAATTTTTTTACTTCACACTCGAGAGGTCAAAATGTCAGGGCACTCAAAATGGGCTTCCATCAAGCATAAAAAAGCGGCAGCCGACTCAAAACGCGGCAAGATTTTCACCAAAATCATCCGTGAACTGGCGGTGGCCGCCAAGATGGGAGGAGGAGATCCTGACACCAATCCACGTTTGAGGAAGGCCATCGCCGACTCCAAAGCCGTCAATATGCCCGCCGACAACATCAAGCGAGCCATACTGAAGGGGACAGGACAGTTGGAAGGAGTGAGCTACGAGGAGTTCTCTTACGAAGGCTACGGACCCGGAGGAGTGGCCATCTTTGTAGAAACACTGACCGACAACAAAAACAGAACGGTATCTGAACTGCGGCATATATTTTCCAGAAACGCAGGAAACATCGGTGAATCCGGTTGTGTGGCCTGGATGTTCAGCCGGAAGGGCTACATCGTTGTCGAGCAATCCAGCGCTTCGGAGGACAAACTTCTGGATATCATCCTAGAGGCCGGAGCCGACGATCTTAGTGAGGACGGCAGCAATTATGAAATCTTCACCTCCCCCGACAGCTATGAAGCCGTCGTCGATGCCCTCAAGGAGCACAATATAGAAACGGCAGCCTCAAATTTAGGTTATATTCCTCAAAATTACATCAAACTGGAAGGAAAACAAGCCCAGCAGCTTCTCCGTTTGATGGAAGAACTGGAAGATCATGACGATGTCCAGAACGTTTGGGCCAACTTCGATATAGATGAAGAAGAGATCGCCCAGTATTCTGAATGAACGGAAAGTGTTATTTTTGAATCGACTCGCTTCTGAATAAAGATGAGGGTGCTCGGAATCGATCCAAGCTTAAAATCCACAGGCTACGGTGTCCTTGAATACCTGAATGATATCTATTCGGTGTTGATTTACGGCGTGATCAAACCCCCTGCCAAAAAAGATTTCCACCACAAAATCAATGAAATAAAAAACACGATCGAAGGGCTCATCCGAGAATACAATCCTGAAGAAGTGGCCATTGAGAATCCATTTTTCGCACAAAACATCAAGACGGCCATCACTCTGGGGCAGGTCCGGGGAGCGACCCTTATCGCCGTGGCCTCCCAGAACCTCCCTCTCTTTGAGTACTCGGCCTTAGAAATCAAAAAATCTGTCACCGGCTACGGGCAGGCCGACAAGAATCAGGTGAGTGTGATGGTCAAAACGCTTCTGCACATCGAGGATGACAAGATGGAAACCGATGCCTCCGATGCGTTGGCCACGGCCTACTGCCATTTGAATTCGAGGATTTTTCAGAAGAAAATAGAAGAATCTCTTCAATGAAAGAAAGAATATGATTGCTTACTTGAAAGGACAGATCCGACAAAAACTCCCCTCCCAAGTCGTCCTGGACATCGGGGGGGTCGGCTACAGCGCCTGGATTCCCCTGTCAACCTTCCTCACTTTGGGTGACATCGGAGAGACGGCTGAACTCATCATTCACACCCACATGTCCGACAGTTCTCTTCTCCTCTACGGCTTCAGCACGGAGGAGGAAAAAGAACTGTTCCAGAAATTGATCAGCATCTCCGGTATCGGACCGAAAATCGCACTGAACATTCTGTCCGGAATTGCGGTCTCCGATCTTGAAGACGCCATCCGGCGGAGTGATGTTGTTCGGATATCCCTTGTCCCGGGAATCGGGAAGAAAACAGCCATGCGCATCGCCATGGAGCTTCAGGAAAAACTAGGAAAAAAGGAAGACGCTCTAAAAATCCAGGGATTTCAAGAACGGGAGGATTTGATCTCCGCCCTCATAAACCTCGGCTTCAAAAGAAAAGAAATCGAGCCCACGGTCGAGGAAACATTGAAAAAGTCAGACAAGGATCTCGATTTCGAATCACTTCTCCGGGACAGTTTAAAGCGGCTGGCAAAAATCTAGTTTCAGTCATGAAGCATTTCCTCTCTCGGAAGATACGATTTGACATGGAATTCAGGAACAAATAGATTGAGAGACGTGAAAAAAATGGATGCCGTCCTCAGCCCCGTTCGAACAAAGGAAGACCTTCTCTTCGAAGACAGCCTGCGGCCGAAAACTTTCACGGAATTTATCGGCCAGGAGACAATCAAATCCAATTTAAAAATATTTATCGAAGCGGCCCAAAAAAGAGATGAACATCTCGATCATGTTCTTCTCTACGGCCCCCCGGGATTGGGCAAGACGAGTCTGGCCTATCTTATCGCCAAGGAGATGGGGGTAGGCATCAAACCCACCTCAGGACCGGTGATCGAAAGAACGGGAGATCTTTCCGCCATTCTGTCCAATCTTCAGTCAAAAGAAGTCCTCTTTCTCGACGAAATCCACCGCCTTCACCCGGCCGTCGAAGAAATTCTCTATTCGGCCATGGAAGATTTCCGGCTCGATATTGTCATCGGACAAGGGCCCAGTGCCAGGAGTCACAAACTCCAATTGAAAAAATTCACTCTCATCGGGGCGACAACAAGGGCGGGGAGGATAACCGCTCCTCTGCGGGGTCGATTCGGCATCATCCACAGGCTTGACTATTACGACGACGCCGATCTGCGGAAAATCATTCAGAGGTCCGCTTCGATATTAAAGGTGGATATCGACGAAGAGGGCGCCAGGCATATCGCCCTCCGCTCACGCGGAACCCCCCGGGTCGCCAATCGACTCCTGCGCAGAGTTCGCGATTATGTCGAAGTGATCGCCGAAGGCAAAATCACGGCTCAGGAGGCTTCCAAAGCACTCGACATGATGGAAGTGGATGCTCTGGGTCTCGATGAAGTGGACAGAAAAATCCTGCTAACCATCATCGAAAACTTCAGCGGAGGGCCGGTCGGCATCAGCACTATCGCCGCGGCCATCGACGAAGAAAAAGACACCATCGAATCGATCTACGAGCCGTTTTTGATGCGCATCGGTTTTTTAGAGAGGACGATTCGCGGCCGCAAAGTCACTCCCAGGGCTTACGAACACCTTGGATTCAAAAAGCCGGCATCTCATCAAGGCAAGCTGTTCAAAAAAGAATAGAAGCTTCTGAGGGCGCGACTTCTCAGGGCTCAAGCCCGCCGAAGGATTCAGATGGACATCTCAGATTTCGATTACGACCTCCCACCGGCATTGATTGCCCAGAAACCATTAGAGAGAAGGGATGGATCACGGATGATGGTTGTGGACAGAGAATCGGGGAAATTTTGCCATTCAAGTTTCTTGGATTTGCCCCATTTCCTGGCGAACGGAGACATATTGGTTCTCAACGACACCAAGGTCATCCCGGCGCGGGTTTGGGGAAAAAAGGGGGAAACAGAAGTTGAATTTCTTTTTCTCAGAGAAATCAAAAAAGGGACATGGGAAATGCTTTGCCGGCCGGCCAAGAGAGTCAGGGAAGACGATGTTTTCTCATTTTCTTCATTCCTTGAAGGGAAAGTCATCGGTATCGGAGGGGAAGGCAAAAGGATCCTCCATTTTCCTTCCGATTCGGTTCTCCCTGAACTGAAAAGAATCGGCTTTGCGCCGCTTCCTCCCTACATCAAGCGGCTTCCCCTTCAAACGGATCTGAAAGATTTTGACAGGGAGAGGTATCAGACCGTATTTGCGCGGAGAGAGGGAGCGATTGCGGCCCCGACGGCAGGTCTGCATTTCACGCCGCTTTTGATCGGTCTTCTCGAAGAAAGAGGTGTCATACTGACTCGGATCACTCTCGATGTCGGCCTGGCCACATTCCAGCCCATCCGGGTCCAGAACGTTGTAAAGCACACGATGCTCTCAGAGACCTATTCCATCAGCCGCAAGAGCGCCCAGATCCTTAATGCGGCCAAGGCGGGATCCAAACCGGTCACTGCGGTGGGAACGACAACAGTCCGGACTCTGGAGAGTGCGTCCCTTCAGGGGAAAATCCGCCCCGGAACCAGAGCGACCGAGCTGTTCATCTATCCCGGCTTCAAGTTTCAAGTTGTGGACAGGCTACTGACCAATTTTCACCTGCCGAAGTCGACACTGCTGATGATGATCGCAGCCTTTGCGGGACACAAATTGGCAATGAAGGCTTACCGGGAGGCCGTCAAAAACAAGTACAGGTTTTACAGCTACGGAGACTGCATGCTGATTGTTTGAACTCCATCAGTACTAACGGCCGCCTTTTTTGTCCTCGTCCCAAACCGGCAGTTTGAACTGTTGAGGATTTGATTTGAGGACCGTTTCCAGCCATTCCGAAGGATACCCTCTTCCCCGGGGCCGGCCGTTTTCATCCTTGACATAGCCATCGTTGTATTTGGTGATCAGGAACTCACCAAGTTCAATCCAGCGCTTGACCGCATTCTCACCCTGCATAACAGAATAGTTTGTCAAATACTGAACAAGAAGCTCAGGATCCGCCTGCTTCAACTCCAAAGCCGTTTTTTCGATGACGGGCTGAAGAGAAATCATCTGGCCTTCGAGTGCCTTTTGGACTCTTTGAATATCTTCGACCATATCGGAATACCTCAGGTTGGCGAAATTGGCTACAAAATTGAAGACCCACCAAGCGGAATCCCATGAAAATTCCTGAAGGTTTCCCACTGTGAAAGATTTTGGGACGTCCTGTATACAGCAGTAGAGGGGCACATAACAAGTGGTGTATGTATCGTCCCAGCCGTACCAGTACACGCCTCCAATAGAATCCGGAAGCCATCCACGCGATTGGGAAATGAAGGAAAAAGCGGTCTGTTGAGTCGAGATCGGACGCTCCCAGCTGTAAGTGACAGCATCCACTTCCCAGGTGAGATCGCGAAAGCGCACCGGACATCCAAATGGACCTGCATCGACACCTTTGGTCATGTCGAAATCCGTTCCCTCATAGTGGTCGCGCATGATGTTCATGACATCGGAAAGAGAGAGCTTTTTATCAGGCTTGATCCACAACGGATAAGGCTCTGTGCCTTGAATTCCCCTCTGGAAATCGGAGCTCAGATTCATGGATGGGGCACTGCGCCGGAACATGCTCCAGACACGGGCGGCACAGGTCCTGAGAGAGGAGGGATTTGGCGGATCATAGGCATATCGGAAGCTGAAAGACTTTCCGGATTTTGAATCATAATATCCTTTCTGCTCGGCAAAAGAGATGACTTCCTGGGAATAAAGGCAATTCTCAGGATCATCCAGGGGAAACTCGCCTATTCTCGACATGTTTGCATGAGCGCAAATGTAACCATCAGGAATACGGAGAGCGACCCAGTGAGCTCCCTTCCCGCCGGGACCGGGACCGATCATTTCCATAAGCCAAGCTTCCTCCGTATCCGCAATGGAGAAGGACTCCCCGGTGCTCCCATATCCATACTCATCGACCAACTCAGCCATGACTTCGACAGCTTCCCTGGCCGTCTTGACCCTCTGCAGAGTGAGGTCCATCAAAGTGAAATAATTGAGCAATCCCTCAGGATTCCGCAGCTCGTTGCGGCCTCCGAATGTCGTTTCTCCAATGGCCACTTGAAACTCATTCATCAATCCGACCACGGCAAGGGTGTGGGAAACCTGTTTGATCCTTCCTCTGACCTGGCCGTTCCGGCCCATAATTTCGATCCATTCGTCGGCTTTATGGTCTTGAGCGGGCATGTACTCCAGATGAGGCAGAAATTCCCCATCGCAGGTGTAAGTGATCATCACCGAACCGTCTGTCGACGCTCCTTTGGTCACCAGAAAGCTCGAGCAGTCATCCTGTGCCCCAAGAAAACCGGCAAAAAAAAGAGAGATAAAAAGAAAAGCACCTAAATTTTTCATAAATTTCATTATAAATACCTCCTTTTACGTCCTAAAGGGGAAGAATTAAACCTAACCCAAAGATTCTCAAAAAGCAAATGACAACAGAAGGCATCAATGAACTAAATGTTTGGGGATTTAAAATTTCTTTACCAATTTGAGCCATTTGAGTTATTCTTGACATTCACAGAGACCGCCGAGAAAAAACGGCTGATTGTTCACAATATAAATTGAGGAGAAGAGGGTGAGCCTAATGAAAATAATACTTAAGAGAGGTCAATTCGTCAAAACACTCACTGTATGCCTCCTATTGACCTGCACGTTCACTCTCCAGGCTATAAATGCGGCATCTATTCAGGAGCAGTCTCGAGTTGACCGGTGGCTTGCAGATATCGATCAACTGAGCCAAGAGCTGCCGGCCAGGCATAAAGATCTTTATTTCCAGCTTGCCGAAGAAGAGTTCATGTCTAAGATCGAAACGTTGAAGAACAAAGTCCCCGAGCTGAATGACGAGGAGATCGTATTTTCCCTCTCAGTTCTTGTCGCTTCCATCGGAGATGCCCATACAAGCCTGAACGTTTTGCCCAAAACAGCCTTTCCCTTCACCTTGTATTGGTTTAAAGAAGGGATATATGTCGTCAACACGCTGCCCGAATATGAAAAAATCCTCTTCAGCCGGCTGATAGAGATCAACCATAAGACCATCGATGACGTCATTGAGATCCTCTCCGGGGCCATCTCACATGAAAATGCGGCTCAGATCAAGCAAGCCATCCCCTTTTCTCTCATTCAGTCCGAACGCCTTTTTGGAGCCGGAATTATCGACGATCGGGAGAGCACCGATTTCACATTCCAAAAAGAAGACGCAGAGCCGTTCTCTATAAACATCGAGGCCATGAGTATGAAAGAGAAGTTCCGCCCCATCGTGGACACAAGCCAGGAAACCGATCTGCCGCTTTACCGTAGAAACAGAAGTCAATACTACAGCTATTTTCACCTCAAAGAAGAAAAAACTCTGTATGTCCTCTACAATTCCTGCCGGACGAGACAGGATATGCCTTTTCCGGAGTACGTCAGGGAAATTTTTGAGATTGTTGACGAGAATGAAATCGAGCGGTTTGTGGTGGATCTGAGAAACAACGGCGGCGGCAATTCCTCCATTTTCCATCCCCTGATAAATGAGTTGAAACAACGGGAAAACTTGAACAAAGAAAACAGACTTTTTGTCATTCTCGGCCGGAATACTTTTTCGTCCGCCGTGCTGAATGCCGTTGAGCTGAAGAACCAGACCCAGGCCACGTTTATCGGGGAACCGACGGGCGGGAAACCCAACCATTTCGGAGAGGTCAAGTCGTTTCTACTCAAAAACAGCGGGTTGAATATGTCCTACTCCACAAAATACTTCACCTTTTCCGAGCTGGACACGGATTCCTTTTATCCCGACATCATTGTCGAGCTCTCCATCCGCGACTACCTCAATAAAAAAGATCCCATTCTGGAAAGGATCAGAGAGATCAGCCGTCGGCCGCATTGATTCAAGCGCGGCGGCAGTTTTTGTCCATCCGGAACGCGCGCCTTCTTGCCTAATCGAGACGGGTTTTATATACTTACACAATCGAGGTTGACGAGGTAACGAGAAATGTCGGAATGGGAAAACATCGGAAAAGAAGAAGTGAAAAAAGAAAAGCTGAATGCCATCCTCCAGCCGAGCACTCAGGCTAAGAAATTCAAGATCACACTCGAATTCGGATACAAAACATCCCCCAATTACAAGAAGGCCGTCGACCTGGCCAAAAGAAATCCCACTTACAGGGAGGAGGGAAGCGGAGAATGGATCCGCCACTCCTCCACCTACACTCCCGATGATGTCGAAGAACTGTTCGAGCTTTTCAACGTCATTCATGAATGGGATACGACCGAAGTGCTGGTCAACCACAAAAGACTTCCCTACGGACACCAGCTCTGGCTCCCCCTCATGTGGTTTTACCGGATAAAATAAAGATCGAATCCTGAGTTCGGATCAGACTTTCTCCAAAGATACAAATTCTCCTTGTTTAACCATACGGTTGTTTTGGTGCTTTATTTCAATCCTAGATCCGGCA
>CBFDBS010000087.1:0-9157 GCA_965603105.1 uncultured bacterium | reverse complement strand
CGGAGCAGGGTGCCGCCGGAGAAGGCTGGAGGGGGAACCGGACAGGACCCGCGAAAAAGGTCCGCTTCAATTCAGACTCAAAGCTTGAAAAATAGGATGGCGGCAAGTATATTTGGAAGACACCATGACCCAAAAGACCACAACCACTCCCATGATGGAGCAGTATCACCGCTTAAAAGCCAAGCATAAAGATGCGCTGCTCTTTTTCCGTCTGGGTGATTTCTATGAGATGTTTTTTGAGGACGCCAAAGCTGCAGCCCCTGTGCTTGAGATTGCCCTGACGTCCCGTCAAAAAGTCCCGATGTGCGGGGTACCTTACCATGCGGTGGATTCCTATCTTGCCAAACTGCTCAAAAGGGGCTTCCGGGTTGCTATCTGTGAACAGGTGGGAGATCCCAGGCTTTCAAAGGGCATAGTGGACAGGGATGTGGTCAGGGTCCTGACTCCCGGAACGGCTATTGAAGTCGATCCGGACACCTCCAAGGAAAACATTTATGTCGCCAGTCTATTCCTTGACGGCAATGAGTGGGGGCTGGCTGTTGTAGATCTTGCCTCGGGACAGATGAGAACGACCCAGTCTTTTCCTTCCGACAAAAGATCCCTTAACGACGAGATCTTCAAGATCCTCCCCAAAGAAATAATATTTCCAGAGGACCAGAAGCTCCAGGTTCTCGAGATGCTGTCCGGCAGCGAGGTGTCCCAGATTGTAAAAAGTCCCCAGGAGGATTGGATTTTCGAGTCCACTCAGGCACACAATCTGTTGAAAGATCATTTCAAGGTGAAGTCCCTGGCGGGATATGACCTCGCTGACAAAGGATTAGCCGTTTCCGCCTCAGGCGCACTTCTTTTTTACCTGAAGAATTTGAGAAAAGACAGTCTTTCCCTCATCCATTCCATTTCATTCCTCGCTTCCGATCAGTTTTTAATCCTCGATGCGGCAACGATCAGAAATCTTGAGCTGGTGAAAAACATCCGGGACGGAAAAGTGAAGGGTTCTTTTTTGGATATCATCGATGTTACGGTGACTTCTCTGGGGGGAAAACTCCTCCGGAACTGGCTTCTTCAGCCCAGCCAGTGTTTGATGGAGATCGACTCCAGACTCGATGCTGTCGAAGAGCTCTGCGGCAGAACCATCGAGCGGCACGAGATGAGAGATCTGCTAAAAGGGATCCAGGATCTGGCACGCCTGTCAGGAAAAATTTCACTGGGAGTGGCTCATGCCAGGGATCTCATTGCGCTCGAAAGATCCCTGTGTCCGCTGCCCGAACTAAAATCCATCCTCGCATCCTTGAAGTCTGAAAAACTGAAAGGACTCCACAGTGTCTGGGACAATGCCGAAGACATCGTTCAGATCATCGAATCAGCCATTCTCGATGAGCCGGCCTTTTTGCTCACCGAGGGGGGAATCATCAAGCCTGGCTATTTTGCCGAGCTCGATGAGTTGAGAACAATCAGCCAGTCGGGAAAATCCTTCATCGCCGGTTTGGAAACACAAGAGAAGAAAAAAACAGGCATCACTTCCCTCAAGATCAGATATAACAAAGTCTTCGGATATTATATAGATATCACCAAGCCTAATCTTTCCCTTGTTCCCCAAGACTACATCCGCAAGCAGACTCTGGTCAATTCTGAACGCTTCATCACGCCGGAGTTGAAGGAATACGAGGAAAAAGTTCTCCATGCGGAGGAACAGATCAAGGAGTTGGAGTACAAACTTTTTATTGACCTCAGAGAAAAGATCGCTGCGGAAAACCAGAGGCTGCAGAAAATCGCTTCGGCTGTGGCCCTCCTGGATGTACTCATGTCCCTGGCGGAATTGGCCTCACAGCGGAGTTATTGCCGGCCTTCCGTCCATAAGGGAGACAGCATCAGAATCAAAGACGGCCGTCATCCCGTTATTGAAACGACCAATGATGAACCGTTCATTCCGAATGACACCTATCTGGATACTCTTTCCGACCAGATCCTCATTGTCACAGGGCCAAATATGGGGGGGAAATCGACCTATCTCCGACAGGTTGCCTTGATCTGTGTTCTCGCCCATATGGGGTCTTTTGTTCCGGCCAAGGAGGCCGAAATCGGCCTTGTGGATCGTATTTTCACCCGGATCGGAGCCATGGACTTCCTCACTGTCGGGCAGTCCACATTTATGGTTGAAATGCTCGAAACGGCCAATATCCTCAACAACGCCACATCGAAAAGTTTGATCCTCCTCGATGAAATAGGCCGTGGCACGAGCACGTTCGATGGATTGAGCATTGCCTGGGCCGTTGCGGAATACCTTCATGAGAGGGAGGATTTGAGCCCCAAAACACTTTTTGCCACCCACTACCATGAATTGACTGAATTGGAGCTGACACTCAAGCGCATCAAGAATTACCACGTCTCGGTCAAAGAGTGGAAGGATGATGTTATCTTTTTGAGGAAAATTCTGCCGGGCCCTTCAGATCAAAGTTATGGAATCCATGTGGCCAAGCTGGCAGGCATTCCCAGATCTGTCGTGGATCGGGCCAAAGAGATTCTCTTCAATCTGGAGAAGAAGGAATTGGATGCAGCAGGCCTTCCAAGGATCGCCTATCATTCTTCTCAAAAAAGGGATAAGGACCAACTGTTCCTTTTTCAAACGGACAGAAATCAGAAACTTCTAGAGGAAATAAGGCAAGAGATTGAAAGCATGGATATTATGCATTTTACTCCATTAGAAGCACTGAATTGGTTGAACGCCATCAAAGAGAGGTTGAAGCTCAAATCATCTGAATAATTCATAAAATCTGTCGATCCCACAGAATAAGATTAATGATCTAAGCTGGTTATTCTAAATTTCGGAAAAATACTTGACTCGTGAATAATCCAGATCAAATCATTTCAGATGGAATTAAAAAAAAATTAGAAGTTGTCAGAATCCTCACCGAAGTCATCTTCAGCATCATCACTCTCATAGTCATCTTCCAGACCATTCGCCTCTTCGAATGCGGCCTCCCCGAATTCCTCTTTGCGGGTTACAAGAGCCAGATCAAATTCTTCTCTGTCTTCGTAGCGTCTCAAGAAATTTGAGGCGGTATCGCTGTAACAGAGTTCGAGATAATCATCTTCGATGTGACAGAATACAGCCTTACAATGTCCAGATTGAAGATCTCCGACTGTCTCAATCATCTCTGCCTCTTTTTTGACCGCGTCCAATGTTAACCAGCTGGTGATTTCTATTTCTTCCATTCGATACTCCCACCTGAAAAAATATCAATATTTTTTTAAATGTCAATAGGTAATTGAAAGAATGTTTTTTTCCCGGTCCTCCTGCCTATTCAGAAAAGGGTTCTATAGCCTTTATGATTTTGATGTTGGCGTCGACGTCCAGGAAACGAGAGGTGCCAGAACGGGCAAAGAATTGTTCCTGGGCGTGACAATTCTACCTGTTTTTATTACCATGAACGATGAAGGACATTGATCATCCGAAAAAACGGATAGTGAGTGAAAAACGATGAATTGGGAAAAATTCACAGTGATGTCGCAGGAGGCATTTCAGAATTCTCAAAAGAAAGCAGCACAATTGGGGAATCAAGAGCTGAAACCCGAACACCTCCTCTGGGTCTTCCTGTCACAGGAAGAAAATATCATCAATGCCGTCTTGGAAAAGATCGGTATCAGCCGCGACAAAATCCGAACACAGTTGGATGAGGCATTGGGCCGGATGCCCAAGGTGGACGGAGGAGGGGAGGTCTATCTGTCTTCGGCCATCCGGCAGGTTTTGACGGATGCCCAAAAGGAAGCGGATAAGTTTAAAGATGAATATGTCTCCACAGAGCATTTGTTCCTGGCCATTCTCAAACAGAGGGAAAGTACTGCCACTCGGATCCTCAAAGAAAACGGTGTCACGGAAGAGGCTGTCCTGAAGGCTTTACAGGAGATCCGTGGATCACAGAGGATCACCGATCCCCAACCCGAAGCAAAATTTCAAGCCTTGGATCGATATACGCTGGATATTACGGCTCTGGCCAGAATGGGAAAACTGGATCCCGTCATCGGGAGAGAAGATGAAATCCGCAGAGTCATCCAAGTTTTGTCGAGAAGAACGAAGAACAATCCGGTGCTCATCGGAGATGCAGGAGTGGGAAAAACGGCTATCGTCGAGGGCCTTGCCCAGCGTATCGTCAATGGGGATGTTCCCCAGTCCATCAGAGACAAACGGCTGATGGCTCTCGACATAGGAGCTTTGGTCGCCGGGACCAAATACAGAGGTGAATTCGAAGACAGACTCAAAGCCATTTTAAAGGAGATCAAAGAGGCTGACGGGAATGTGATTCTATTCATCGATGAGCTGCACACGATCATAGGAGCCGGATCGGCCGAAGGCTCGATGGACGCCTCCAATATGCTCAAACCGCAGCTGGCAAGGGGAGAACTCAGATGTGTGGGGGCGACAACTCTTAACGAGTATAAAAAGTATTTAGAAAAGGACGCGGCCTTGGAGAGACGATTTCAGCAGGTTTATGTGGGGGAACCCTCGGTCGAAGAGACCATTTCCATTCTGCGCGGCTTGAAAGAGAAATATGAAGTTCATCACGGAGTCAAGATCAAGGATGCCGCACTGGTCTCTGCCGCAACCTTCTCTAATCGTTATATTGCGGATCGGTTCCTGCCCGATAAAGCCATCGACTTGATCGATGAAGCGGCCTCCCGGATCCGTATGGAAATCGACAGTATGCCCGAGGAGATAGACGAACTCGAACGCCGCATCGTCCAGCTCGAGATCGAAAAACAAGCCCTTAAAAAAGAGAAAGAAAAGGGTGCCAAAGAAAGACTCGAAAAATTGAATCAGACTCTGGCTTTACTCAAAGAAAAAAACAGCGTCCTCAAAGCCCACTGGTTGATGGAGAAAGAAAAGATCGAAGCCATCAACAGGCTGAAAGAAGCGATGGACGCTCTGAAGATCGAGGAACAGGCAGCCGAAAGGAAAGGCGAACTGGACAGAGTGGCCGAAATCAGGTATGGAGAGCAGAACGAATTGAAGAAGGAGATAGAGCGACTATCTCAAGAGCTGGCCGATGTCCAATCAACCAAAAAGATGCTTAAGGAAGAAGTGGATGAGGAAGACGTGGCCCATGTCGTTTCCAAATGGACGGGCATCCCCGTGTCCAAGATGCTGGAAGGGGAAGTCGAAAGACTCATCAAAATGGAAGAAAACCTCGGCCGGAGAGTCAAAGGTCAAGATTATGCCCTCCAGGCGGTTTCGGATACGATCCGCAGGGCCAGGGCCGGAATCCAGGACGCCACTCGCCCTTTAGGTTCTTTTCTCTTCCTCGGTCCGACTGGCGTGGGCAAAACAGAGCTGGCCCGTGCACTGGCAGAGTTTCTGTTCGATGATGAAAAAGCAATGGTCCGTCTGGATATGTCGGAATACATGGAAAAACACTCAGTCTCACGGTTGGTAGGGGCTCCCCCCGGTTATATCGGTTTCGAGGAAGGAGGCCAGTTGACCGAGGCCATCAAGCGCCGTCCCTATTCCATCATCCTCCTGGATGAAATCGAAAAGGCCCACAGCGACATCTTCAATATTCTTCTTCAGATTCTGGATGATGGGAGACTAACGGACGGGAAGGGAAGAACGGTTGACTTCAAAAACTCCATCGTTATTTTGACATCCAATCTGGGAAGCCAAATCATCAAAAATCTCAGCGGGGATTATAAAGAGATGCAGAACCGGATTTTGGAGATTCTCGAAAGTCATTTCCGACCCGAATTTCTCAACCGCATCGATGAAGTCATTGTCTTTAAACCGTTGACCAAAGACGTTCTGAGACAGATTGTCGATTTGCAGATTGAAGAGTTACGGTTCCGCCTGCAGGAAAAGAAAATTGGCATTGAAGTGGACTCGAAGGCGAGCGAGCTTCTGGCCGAATTGGGCTTCGATCCTGCCTTTGGGGCGAGGCCTTTAAAAAGAACGATCCAAAAGGAAATCCAGAATCCTTTGGCCATGAAGATATTGGAAGGGGAGTACAAGGAAGGAGATACAGTTTCTGTTGGAGTCGGAGAGAATGGAAATTTCATTTTTAAAAGGAGAGAGGGAGATGAAGGAAAAAGTCCAGAAAGCGATTGAAGAAGTCAGGCCTCATCTTCAGGCTGATGGTGGAGATGTCGAACTGGTTGAGGTAACCGATGACAATGTAGTCAAAGTCCGTCTGCTTGGAGCTTGTGTGGGATGCCCCATGCGTCAGATGACTTTAACCCATGGCATCACACAGTTTTTGAAAAAGAAAGTGCCTGAGATCAAGAGTGTAGAAGCTGTGGAAGAAAATTGATTGGTTCTCTTTCATGATTTAAACTAGGCATTCTCTCCCGACACAATATAGGAGAGAACCAATTGAGCAGAAATAAAATTGAAGAGGATCTTTTATTGACAAATCAGGGGAAAAGGCGTAAACAGAGGAAAATGGAGAAGAAAAAATGAAAAAGGCCAAAATATTACTCTCTGTGTTTGTGTGTTTGATTTTCTTATGTTCTTTGGGATTTTCCAACGGACTGAATCTCAACGGTATCGGCGCCAGGGCCATCGCCATGGGCGGCGCCTTCGTCGGCCTGGCCGATGATTTTTCGGCGGTCTTCTGGAATCCTGCCGGCCTGGGTCAGCTGAAGGGGACAAACTTTGGCCTGACAGGCGATCTGGTTTTTCCCAAGGGTTCGTACCAGACCAGTATGCCCAACGAGATCTATCCCTTCTACCCGGATCCCACCCTGGATGTCGACGCGACTCTCCCCTCCCGTATGTATCCGGCGGGCCTGGCAGGCATTTACAGCGCTTTTGGCGACTATTTGGTGGCGGGACTTGGTGTTTACACTCCTGCCGGCCTGGGGGCCAAATGGGAGGGAACGGATTTCGCCGAGGTTTCAGGAACCCCCGGTTTTCCCAATCAAAATATCCGCTGGGAAAGCTTCGTCGGGGTCATCACTCTCTCGCCTGCTCTGGCCGTCAACATTCAGGACAGATTTTTCTTCGGAGCCACCCTCAATGTGAACTATGGGATGTTCAACATCGCCAGGACTGCGGGCTGGACTCCTCTTTTTATTTTTCCTATCGATATGGGCCAGTATGAGGAAAGCTCCACCGGTTGGGGATTCGGAGCAACCGTTGGATTGCTTGTCAAACCCATCGATCAGCTGAGTTTCGGTGTCAGTTTCCGGACACCAACTGTCATCAACTTCAAAGGTGAGGCCAAACTGGGTGAATATGCCAATGTGGCAGGTACTCCTCTGGATTTAGAGACGGACCTTTTGCCTTCGCTTTCAGTACCTCCGGAATCGGACTTTGAGAGAGCCGTGACCTTCCCCATGTGGTTGGGGATAGGAGTCGCCTTTCATCCTCTCGATAGTGTTACAATCACGGCCGATGCCCAGTACACGAACTGGAAAAATCTCAGCACCATCGAGACCGACTATGATGATCTCATCTGGCAAATTTTTCTCGAAGAAGAATCCGCGATGGAGCTCGACTGGATGGATAAATGGCAGTTGCGGTTCGGTTTCGAATTCTGGATCGGCGACAATTTCGCCCTCCGGGCCGGATACTACAACGATCCGACACCCGTTCCTGACGAGACAATGAATGTCCTCCTGCCCAGCTTCAGTTTCAATTCATTTTCGGCCGGCTTCGGATATGTTATGAATGGATTGGCGATCGATCTGGCTGTCGAATACCTTATGGGCAAGGAGAGAGATATTGAATATATGAACCTGGGCTCTTCCTATCCCTTGGAATTGAAGTATGAAAGTCCGGGCGTTTACAATATGGATGTTTTGGCTGTCAACCTCTCCATCAGCTATGGGAATAAAAGATAGACAGGAGCACATATCTCCAGCTCCGATAGTATTAGCAGCTGTAGGTGAAGAGAATAACTTCCCTTTTTCCCGGGAATAAATTTGCCGGCCAAATTTGTTTGTTTTAAGGAGAATCCTTCCTCTTGACTCAGAGAGGACCCAAGAGTGAAGCGGGAGGGCCAGAGCTGCAAAAAAACGTCAACATGAAAGTCAAAAAAGCCGTTATCCCCGCTGCCGGATTTGGAACACGCTTCCTGCCGGCCACTAAATCTCTACCCAAAGAGATGATACCGGTGATCGATAAGCCGTTGATCCAGTACAGCGTGGAGGAGGCCGTCCAATCGGGAATCGAAAAAATTGCGATCATCTCCAGCCGGGGAAAGACGGCCATGGCGGATCACTTCGATTCGAGCCCCGAACTGGAAAGTTTTTTAGAAGAAAAGGGCAAGCTCGAATCTTTGGATGAGGTCAGGAGAATCTCCCGTCTGGCTGAGTTTTGCTTCATCCGCCAGGCCCAGGCTCTGGGCTTGGGCCATGCTATCGGGATGGCCGAAAGTTATATAGGCCAGGACCCCTTTGCCGTTCTGCTGCCGGATGACATATTTGTCTGTGACACTCCCTGCATTCAGCAGTTGATTTTAGCCTTCCAGGAATTGAAAGGGACGGTTGTCGTCCTGGGCCGCGTGGATGAAGAGGGAACCAAAAAGTACGGAATCATCAAACCCAAACAGCTCTCCGAGAGGGTCTTTCAAATCGAGGACCTGATCGAAAAGCCGGGGCCGGAGAAGGCCCAATCCGACCTGGGATTGATCGGACGGTATGTTTTTACACCCCAAATCTTCGAATCCATCAAGAACACACCCCCCGACCACAGAGGGGAGATCCAGATCACAGATGCCATAAAAAATCTACTGGAGATGCAGCCGGTGTACGGGTATCTGTTCGAAGGCAAACGGTACGACTGCGGATTTAAGCTCGGTCTGATCCAGGCTGAGGTCGAGCTAGCCCTCAACCGTCCCGAATTCGGCCCAGCGCTTAGAGAGTTTTTAAAAAGTCTGGTTGACTAAGCGCTCTTTTCCAGAGATTAAACGATATTCCGGGCTCGTTCTCCAGAACCTCTTCTATAATGGGGAAGTGCTTTTGGACGTGTATCCTCCGGCCTGATCATTTGACATAAACGGGATTAGGAAAAGAATTGAAGATGCGGGGAATGGCGAGGGACGGAATCGAACCGCCGACGCAGAGATTTTCAGTCTCTCGCTCTACCGACTGAGCTACCTCGCCCCGAGACTTGGTTGATAAGTATAATTTTCTCTTCGATGAAAGTCAATTGAAAATTGTTTTGTGG
>CBFDBS010000086.1:0-9267 GCA_965603105.1 uncultured bacterium | reverse complement strand
TCTACGGCAGTCCGACTTGACTACCCTTTTTCCATCCGCCTATGACGTGGACGGATAAGGGGAAATAAACGTATAATACACGCTTATGAATTTGAGCTTTTTCCGCGAGACAGATCCCTTCAAAAGAGTCCTCAAGGCTGTCGCACGGGGAGAAAATGAACTGGAACTGACCGGACTCGTCGAACCATCCAAACCCTTTTTTCTGGCTTCGCTTGTTTCCGAATCCCGGAAGCGGGTGGTCTTTGTCCGGCCCTCCTATTCCAGCCTGTCCGGTATGGCCGAGCAGTGTCAGGTCTACCTGTCGCTTCTGTCTACGGAAGCCAGGGCGGTATTTCTCCCCCCTCTACTGAGTACACCCTACAAGGACATCCCCCCCTCTCTGGAATCCGTTTCCAAGAGGATGAAGTTTTTTCATGATCTGCTCTATGATCCGCCGCAGCTGGTCATCACCAACCTGCACGGTTTACTCTGGCCTTTTCCCAGGCCTGAAAGCTTAAAAGCACTGTTTTTGGAAATAACCCGGGGAGAAATTCTGGAAAGAGATACCCTTATTGAGCGCCTGGGAGCATTTGGATACAGGCAGGAGGCCGTCGTCAACGACCACGGGGAGTATGCCTGGCGTGGTGGCATTGTGGATCTTTTCTCGCCTTGGCATGAGTATCCCTTTCGTATCGAGCTGAGCGGTAATGAAGTGGCCTCGTTGAGGGAATTCGATCTCTCTTCTCAGCGGTCTCTGCGCAAGATTGACCGTTTACTCATCCCCGCCATGTATGAATTTCCGCTTTCTTCCGCTTTTGCGGAGGACTGGGCCGATGCTGCATCCTGCGGTAACAACGATGCCGGAATCAGAGAAATCCGGGAGATAAAAAAGAACCTCGATGAAGGCGCAGTCCCGCCCCATTTTTATCCCTTGGCCCTTCTGGCCTCCGAGTTTTTTGTGCCTTTCCAACATTTTCTTGAAGACTCTGTGTTCATCCTGGATGACTGGGAGGAAAGCAAAAGGGAGTGGGGCCAGACTTGGCAGGAATACACCGAAGAGCATGCAGACTGTAGACAGCGCAAAAGAATATCTCTTCCTCCGGAGAAGATATTCACCACGGGTGCCTGGGCTCAGACAGAACGGCAGGCAATGCGGGTGACCCTTCTGGGCTCGGCCAAGGAGAATACCTGTCACTTTCCCTTTCAGACCGTTCCCCGCTTCAAAAACAAGATCCCGTTTTTTCTGGAATACCTCAAAAAAAGCCAGGAAAACAATCAGCGCACCACTATTTATTTCTCGGGAGCCGGAGTGCGTCAAAAACTGCTCAATCTCCTTGTTCAGCACGAAATCCCAGCCCGGGAATCGTCCGACGCTTTGGGTTTGACAGATGATGAATCCGTGTCCCTCGTGTTGGGAAAAGTTGTCCACGGATTCAGCTACCCCCAGCTAAAATTCTCCTTTTTCTCTGAACAGGATATTTTCACCGAGGAAAGAGTTCTGGTCAGCCGGCGCCACGTGCGCCCTTTTGTCTCCCAATTTAGAGACCTGAAGACGGAGGATTATGTGGTCCACACTGACTACGGGATCGGGATTTTCAAGGGTTTGATCAAAATGGATGTGGACAAAAATCAGAGGGAGTTCATCGAAATCGTCTACAAAGACAGCGATCGGCTTTATGTCCCTGTCGAAGATCTGAACCTCGTCCAAAAATATTCGAGTTCAGGGACAAGTCTTCCCTTCCTCAACAAGCTGGGCACTCCGAACTGGAGCAAGACGAAGGAGCGAACGAAAAAGTCAATCGAGACCATGGCCAAAGAGCTCCTGCATCTCTATGCCCAGAGAAAAGCGGTTAGGGGACATGCTTTTGTTGCCGGTGGGAGCTGGCAGGTTGAATTCGACGGGACATTTGAGCACGAGGAAACCGAGGACCAGAGGCGGACTATCGAGGAGGTCATGAAGGATATGGAATCGCCTACACCCATGGACCGGCTTCTCTGCGGGGATGTAGGTTTCGGGAAGACGGAAGTAGCCGTCAGAGCTGCTTTTAAGGCGGTCATGGACGGAAAACAGGTGGCGGTGCTCTGTCCGACGACGGTTTTGGCCAGTCAGCATCTGCAGACATTCCGGCACAGAATGATTCTTTTTCCGGTTAAAGTGGAAAGCTTGACACGGCTTCAGACGAAAGCGCAGCAGAACGAAACACTTCAGGGACTGGCCAAAGGACAGACCGATATCATCATCGGCACGCACAGGCTCCTCTCTCAGGATGTCCAATTCAAAGACCTGGGTCTTCTTGTCATCGACGAGGAACAGAGATTCGGAGTCAAACACAAGGAAAAACTCAAGCGCATGAGAACGAAAGTGGATGTGCTGACTATGACGGCCACACCAATACCCCGGACGCTGAATCTTTCCCTCTCCGGGCTGCAGGACATCAGCCTCATCGAGACTCCGCCTAAAGATCGCCTGGCGATTCACACCGTGGTCACGCCCTTCAGCCGCGAGCTCATCACGTCGGCCATCCGGAGTGAGTTGGCCCGGGGAGGCCAAGTCTATTTTATTCACAATCGGATCGAAGACATCGCATCCATGGCTCAAACGATTGAAAAGTGGGTCCCTGAAGCCAAAGTGACTGCCGTCCATGGACAGATGTCAGGATTTGCCCTGGAAAAAAGAATGATCAGTTTTATCCAGGGAGAAACCAATGTCTTGATTTCGACGACGATCATCGAAAATGGGATAGATATACCTCTTGTCAACACTCTCTTTGTCAACCGGGCCGAGCGGTTTGGACTGGCGCAACTCTATCAGTTGAGGGGGCGGGTGGGGAGATCGTCACGTCAGGCGGTTGCCTATTTTCTCGTTCCCCCCTTGTCTTCCATGACCCCTCTCGCCACCGAGAGGCTCAAAGCGCTCAAGGAATTCAGCGAGCTGGGTTCGGGTTTCAGGCTTGCCGCCAAAGATCTGGAAATACGGGGGGCAGGACATTTCCTCGGCTCTCGGCAGCATGGCTTTATGGAAGCCGTGGGATTCGAGTATTACATGCATCTGCTCGAATCGGCCGTCCGGCGGCTCAAGGGCGAATTGGAAGAGGACATCAAGAGCGAGATCAATCTCAAAGTCGATGTTCGGATTCCGGAAGAGTACCTGCCCCAGATGGATCTTCGACTCAGCCTGTACAAACGGATTTCGTCGGTGGAGAATTTGGAGGAGCTTGACCGGATCAGGGAAGAAATAGAGGATCGGTTCGGGCCCCTCCTCCAGGGTGTCGAAAATGTCCTCAACTACGGTGCCATCAAGTGGCTGTCCCATCGGCTGAGGATCAAATCGCTAGACAGGATGGGGCAAAAAATTGTTTTTGGATTTCTTCCTTCCTCTACTGCGGATGTTTCTCAACTGGCCCGGATTCTGGATAGATATCAAGGGAGCATGACTCCTCAGGGGATACTCAATCTCAGGCTCAAGGCAAGGGATGATTCGGCGGTCCTGGTTGAAACGATTGATGTCTTGAAGGAGTTAACATTAATGTAATATAATGATCCAAAGTGATAAAAGATGCTACAATCGTTAAGAAACGGCTGGTTGTTCCCTTTGCTGCTGGTTCTGATCTCCTTTTCACTCCATTGTGATCACACACCCACTGCGGAGGATTCCCGGGGCTTCGATTTGGGTGATCCCGAAAAAAGGATTCATGTCATTCTGCGGATCGAGGACACTTTTTATTACAATTCGGATTTTGAGAAGCACCTCCGGCTCCTTGTCGGTGAAGAGTCCAAGGAATTGGATCTTGTTTCCCTCAGCCGTATGATGGACAACTTCATCGAGGACAAGCTGCTTCTCAAGGCCGCTGAAGACAAGAACATCACCGTTTCCTGGGAGGAACAGAAACAGGACCTGGCCAAGATGTCCAATGAGTCCCGGCTGAACGGGGAAGCCGGCCCGCTCGATGAGGTTGAGTCCAACGCCCTTCTGCAGAGAATGATTTTGAAAAAATACATCGCCGAGCTGGCCAGGGACATCGATATCCAGGAGGAAGACATTAGCCTGTACTACGAGCAGAACAAGAGAGAATTTTTACGCCCGGAAAGGGTGGCTGTCAGCCAGATCCTTCTCTCCTCCGAACAAAAGGCCGTGGAGGTGCTGGAGAGGGTGAAGGGGGCTCCCTTGGAAGTGTTCAGGGAGAAGGCCAGGGAAGTTTCCCAAGGCGTGGAAGCGGCAAGAGGCGGAGAGATGGGGGTTTTTGAGATGAATCAGCTTCCCTCCGAGATGGAAAAGATAATTTTCTCTCTGCAGGAGGAAGAAGTCAGCCAAGTTGTCGAATCGGCCTATGGATTCCATATCTTTCGATTGGACAGAAAACTAGAGCCGGCACTGGAAGAGCTGGAAGATGTCTCGGCGGAAATTCGACTCACACTCTTGGATCAAAGAATAAAGCAGCTCATCAGCCAGAATCTTGAGGATTTGAAAAAGGGCATGGACTGGGAGTTCTTTCCCCAGAATTTATCCTTCCCCTATCAGAGGAATACAAATGAAGCGAATCATTAAATATGTCGGTATCGGATTGGTCCTGAGTGTGTGTCTTCTGGTCTCGGCCCAAGAAGTCGTCGAGGCCATTGTCGCCGTTGTCAATGACGACTATATTTCCCTCTCCGATTACATGGAAAAGCATGATCTCATCTACCGGATCTTGAGAGAGCAGCTTCAGGGGGAAGAATTCACCAAACAGTATGAAGGAATCAAGCAGAACTTGATGGATACTATGATCACGGAGCTCCTCCTCCTTCAGGAGGGGAAAAATATGGGACTCAATGTCACCAAGGAGGTTGAGGACCAAATCGAGCTTTTCAAGGAGCAGAATGGAATCAGCGGCAATGACGAGCTCATCGGCCTCTTGAGTAAGGAGGGGATAACTTACGAGGAATGGCGGCAGGATTTTGAAAATAATCTCCTGCGGCAATACGTTCTTTTCAATGAGGTAGGGCGGTCGATTGTCATCGATGACTCCGAGCTCGTTGGCTATTACAACCAAAACCGGGAGCGGTTCCGTCAACCCGAAGAATACAAATTGAAGGCCATCTATGTCTCTTCCCAATCCAGGACCGCCGATGAAATCGAGGCGAGAAAAGGGGAAATCGACAGCAAAATCGCCGCCGGAGAGGACCTGTCCGTTCTGGCGACCGAATACGGAGAGGGACCGGAGAAGGATGCCCAGGGAGATTTGGGCAGCTTCAAACAAGGTGACCTGGCCCCGGCTCTGGAAGAGGCCGTGGTTGAATTGGAACTAGGGGAATTTTCCCCTTGGATTCAAATGCCCGGCGGCTGGTATCTGCTTCACCTGGAGGAGAAGGAAGAGTCACGGATTTTGCCCTTTGAAGAGGCCCGTGAGGAAATTCAGAGAATGCTCTATGAGCAAAAGAATGAAAGTGAAAGGGATAAATATTTGGAGAGATTGAAAAAAAAGAGTTTTATCAATATTCTCATTCCCGATCCCCTCGAGATCAGATAGAATTTTCCATCATCGGGTTTGATTTATCAGGGCCCGATGAAACACACAGCCGCAGCGAAAGCTGTTGTCCAGACACCTTTTTTGCCCACCGCATTTTGGGTGATATTCTGAGTGTGGACGGTAATGTCCTCTGATATTTGGTAGATGTTGTTTTCCTCGTCCCAGATCTGGGTCGTATCGAATTTTTCCCCAAGAGTCGTGGCCAGCATGTAGGCGGCCAGGTCTTCGGCATACTGACCGGCCTCTCTCTCATTCTGGCCGAAGCCGTGGTGTTCGGAGAGATATCCGTACAGCTGGGAGTCGCTGGGAACGGCCAAACCGATGGAGGCGGAGATGACTCTGTGGGGCTCATCCGTCTCGGCCTGGCTCATAACCAGAAAGACGATCTGTCCCGGTTGAAGGAGTTTCATTCCTTCCTCCTTGGGGATGAGCTTGCAGCGAGGCGGGAAGATGCTGGAAATTTTAACCAGGTTGAAAGGGGCGATCCCAGCCTGTCTCAAGGCCTGCTCAAAACTGGCCAGTTTCTCCTTGTGCTGTCCCATCCCTTTTGTCAGGAAGATTTTTGAAGGGACCATACCGTTCATTGTCTTTATTTCCTCTACAATTATTTGGATGCAGTCATTATTGTCTGCTAGGCGATCCGGATTCGGCGCCAACTATTTTTTCACTTCCTTTTTGACTTCGGGTTTTTCACCCACTTCTTCGGGTTCTTTGAAATCTATCGTTCTGGAGACATCCCACTCTCCCAGCGCGACGTATGGGGAGCCCTTGGAACGAGCGAAAAGCTTGACGGCAGCGGCTTGCCATCCGGGATTGGTCTTGAAGTCATGGACGCTTTTGCCTTCCGATCCGTAATTGCACCTGAGCTGGATGACATCGCCTTTTTCTCCCGGTTGGACAGGTATATTCCGAATAGCCGCCATAAAGGCGTCGCCAAGGTTTTCATTTTCGTCCTTGAAACGGAATACTGCGTTGAAATTGATATAGGTTATCGGTTTATCAGAGGTGTTTTTGACCCGGAAAGAGATGGCGGGGACAAGGATCAGCTTGGGCGGCCAGGGCTGGAAGTATTTTTTCACCCATTTTGTTTCCACATCCGTGATTTCGATGGCCGCCTCCAGCTCTTCGGGGGACATGTTTTTAAGAATACAGCTTGTATGTGGTAGAAAACCCAAGGCGAGTACAAAGACAAGTGCGATGGAGATTTTTCTCATTCTCTCCTCCTTTAGGATGTTTTTAATATAGATGAAGCCCTTGTTTTATGCAAACAGATTTTAGGGGAGGCACAATCCCTTCTTAAACTCATCGAGGACGAATAAATCGAAATTTTCATTCTGACCAGCATTGGACGGAAAGACCTCTCAATGTTTATGCGCGTGGAAGGGGAGAAGTGTTTATAAGCGTTTGTAGTCCACCAATGTTTGTGTCTGGGGACTATCAGTGCAGGATCTGAGAAGCGAAGACGGCTTCACAGTTGAAGTCCTCTATGCTGGCCAAATTCTCGAGGAGGACTTTGACAGTTGTCTCCAACGGATGGCAGATCCCGACGGCCATGCCCCTTCGCTGGGCCAGCCGGAAAAGCTGGAAGAGGCTCCTGCGGATGGACTCTTCGCTGGGATCGTTATCCAGGAAGACATGGCGTTCGGCCGTGGGGATGCTGAGCTGGCGGGCCAATTGGTAGGCGACGGATTTTCCAGAGGTGACACTGTCGACGAAATAGAGATTTTTCTCTTTCAATGTCTCGAGGATAGGCATCATCAGTTCACGCTCGGCCGTAATTTTCGAGCCCATATGATTATTCACGCCGGTGATGAATGGAACCTGCTGGAGGTTGTCCTCGAGTGTGGCCAGGATTTGCTCCTCGGACATATTCGAATGGATGAGCCCTTCCGTCTCTTCATTGGATTCATGGTCGTTGATGGATTCCAGCGGCAGGTGAAGAATGACTTCCAGGCCGTGGTTGTGCGCGACATTTGCGGTTTCCACAGCCCAAGGACTGTGGGGTAGAATGGCGATGGTCAAAGGGAGGTTGAGGGAACAGAGATCCTCGATGGTCTGCAGGCTGTTTCCCATGTCGTCGACGATAATGGCGACTCTCCCTTTTTTTCTTTTCGGATCTGGGCTCTCTGTGATGGCCGGTTGGGCCGCCACCGGGCTCTGTTCAGTTTTGAGCGGTCTCTCAATCGGAGGGGAAACGAGAGGCTCCGATTTCGCCACTCCTTTCTCCTCCTCCTTGGGTTGTAGAACTTTGGGCTTCTCACCCTCTTCAATCGGGATCTTTATTGGCTCGGTGATGCCAGGCGCTGCTTTCTCTTGCTCTTTTTTTTCCCGCGGTTTTTCCCGGACGGGAAGAGAGGCAGGCTCGGGTTTCACTTTCCGGGCGGCAAAGATGTATGTTTTTTCACCCTTATTCCTGTTGACAAGGTCTAGTCCGAGGGTAGAGAAAACGACCAGTACGGATAAGCAGAGGGCAAGAATCAATAGAGGCTTTTTGAATATTTTAACGGTTACCTTGTCGATCCTCGGCATCAATCAATTGCCAGCGAGCAGCTCTTGCGTTTTGAGGAGATAGGCTTTCTGGCTCTGGTCCATTCCCTCAATTTTGACATCGGGTTCGATCCCCTCTCCCCAAATATTCTTCTTGGCATTGAGATGGAAAATAGCCGAGGAGAGAAGCAGGCCGCTTCCATCCTCAAGAGGAATGAATTTTTGGTCGGCGACCAGACCGGATGTGCGGAAGCCGATGATTGTGGCTTTCTTCTTCTCTTTGAGCACTGCGGCCGCCGCTTCCGCCGCCCCCATGGTGGCTTGATTGGTCCAAACAAAGAGGGGGAAACGATCCAGAGCCGGGGAGGACGGACAGGAGAGAACCTCCTTCTTCCCGGCCTTGTTTTCGAGGTAGCCGATGTTGGAAGACTGCAGAAAAAGATTGGCGAATTTCTGCATTTCCTTAAAGTCACCTTCGTGACAGTTGCGAAGATCGATGATGAGGGGGAGATTCTTCGTTTTCAAGCGGGGAAGGACGGAAGCCGTGATCTCCTGGACGCAGGGAGGACTCAGACGGTGGATAGTGAGGATTCCGCTTGTTTCAGGAATCTCGGTGTAGTTGAAGAGAGGGTCGAAAATCTTTTGGCGCTCCAAAGTGATCTCTTCGTTTGTGCTTGCTTTGAGAATCTTTATTTTAAGTGGGCTTCCGCTGTCGTCTCTGAGGAGGAGGTTGGCTTCATGCATGCTCAATATCAAAGTAGACCTTCCGTCCAGGCTGCTGACAGTGTCCCCGATCTCGATCCCCTTTTGCGCCGCCGGAGAGTTGTCTCGTACGCCGATGACAACGGGGAAAGTCCTGAATTTTTTGTAGAGGACAAGGCCGACGCCGAACGGATTTCCATCAATGCTCTGCCTGTGTCTGGCTGCCATCTCCGTGTCTAAATAGGTGGAGAATTCATCCAGTGAATCGACCAGCCCCCGATAGGCTCCATCCATCGTCCGGCTGGGATCGGGCTGTTCGACGTAATCGTCCTTGATGATTTTAATCGCCTCCTGGATAATCCAGAGGACTCCTTTGACTGATCTTTGCTGAGACAATCCCGGCAGGAGCCGGCTTTCGATGAGAAAGGAGAGGGAGGTAACGGCCAGGATGACCAGGAGGACTAAACGAATCGATTTTCTTCTCATTTTTTAACTTTAATTTTTAATTCTATCATCTTCTCTTCAGCCAATGCAAGGGATCTTCGGGATCGGTTTTCTTGTTGATCTGAAAATAGAGGGCTGTACCTTTGAG
>CBFDBS010000085.1:0-9427 GCA_965603105.1 uncultured bacterium | reverse complement strand
CTTCTCGAGCCGACCTCAAGGGAAGCGAAGGAAGAGCGAACCGCTGCGCACTCGAGGAATAAGAAGAAAAAGAGGCACGCCGGAGACAGCGGGGTCGTCTTCCAAAAAAAAATCCTTTGATATACAAGTAGGGCTTCAGCTAAAATGTTCCACGTGGAACACAGGACAAGGACGAACAGAGTCATCGCCGTCGCCAACCAGAAGGGAGGCGTTGGAAAGACGACAACAGCCGTGAACCTGTCTGCCTGCCTGGCTCTCAACGACCGAAGGATTCTCCTCATCGACTTTGATCCTCAAGGGATGGCCACCGCCGGGCTGGGCAAGAGAAAAGAATCCGACAAAGGGATCTACCCCCCCCTCATGAATGGCCGCTACATCATGGATTTCGTTCAGCCGACCGAGGTCGACGGGCTGTATATCTGCCCCTGCTCCCCGGAGTTGATGGGCTTCGAAGCCGAAATATTCTCTGAAACCAACCGAGAGACGAAGCTGCGAGATGTAATCAGTCAGGTGAGGAACAAATTCAACTTTATTTTCATCGATTGTCCCCCTTCTCTGAGTTTCTTAACCATCAACGCCCTGACCGCTGCAAATTCCGTCCTCATTCCCGTCCAGACAGAATTCTTCTGTATGGAAGGTATGCCTGACCTGCTGCGCACCCTCGATGAAGTCCGCACCTATCTCAATCCTTCCCTGTCTATCGAAGGAATTCTGCTGACCATGTACGACGAGCGGACGAATCTTTCCAAACAAGTCGCAGAGGAATTGCGCGAATCGTTAGGGAGCACAGTCTTTGAGGTGATCATTCCCCGCAATGTCACCATCGCCGAAGCTCCCAGTTTCGGCAAACCGGTCAACACCTACGCGTCCAAATCGAAGGGGGCTCAAGCTTACTTTCAATTGGCCATGGAGTTTCTTAAAAATGAATAAAAAAGCACTGGGGAAAGGACTGAAAGCTTTTCTACCCGAAGAATACGGGATCTTGAAGGAAGAAAGATTCGCCGAGTTGGAGACGGAAATGTTGAGACCCAATCCTCTCCAGCCCAGAAAAAGATTCGATCCCGTCGCCATCAACGAACTCGCTCAGTCTATCAAGGAAACAGGAGTCCTTCAACCCCTCATCGTCGTGCCCGACAAGGACCACTACCGAATTATTGTCGGAGAAAGACGGTGGCGGGCGGCTCAAAAAATTGGCCTGCAAAAACTGCCGGCAATCATCCGGACCATGAGCGCCGAGCAACAGCTTGAGGCGGCTCTCATCGAAAACCTGCAAAGAGAGGATCTGAATCCCCTAGAAATAGCCACGGCCTACCAGAAAATGACCCAGGACCTTCACTTGACCCAAGAGCAGGTGGCCGAGAAAGTTGGAAAAGACAGGACATCGGTGGCTAATTATATCCGGCTGCTCAAGCTACCTTCTCAAATCCAGGAAATGATCTCCGAAGGGAAACTTTCCATGGGACACGCGAAAGCTCTTCTTTCCCTCTCGGATTTGACCCTTCAATCGGCGATGGCCCTTCTCATCGTCAAGAAAGACCTGTCGGTTCGAACGGCGGAAACACTGGTGAAAAAACAAATCCAGGATTCCGCTCCACCCAAAAAAGCCGAAAGGGATCCCAATCTGTTGGCCCTTCAGGAAGAATTCCTCCAGATATTGGGAACCAAAGTGTCCATCACCGGGACATCGGCCAGAGGAATCGTGAAAATCCATTATTACTCCGCCAACGAACTCGATAGAATTTACGAGAAAATCAAAGGAGAATAGCAATGAAAGACAAAAGGGACGAGACCGATTCGGGCAAAATCACCGGATTTTTCGACAAGAACACCGAAATGAAAGGCGAGTTGAAATTCAGCGGCTCCTTTCAAATCGATGGTCGCTTCAGCGGCACGATCGACTCCAAATCCACCCTGGTCATCGGTGAGAACGGGAAAGTCGATGCCGATGTGAATATTGCCGTCATCGTTATCAACGGAGAGATCAAAGGGAACGTCTATGCTTCCGAGAGAGTGGAGATTAACGCCACGGGCCGGGTGATCGGAAGCATTATGGCCCCTCACTTGATCGTCAAAGAAGGTGCCTATCTCGAAGCCAGCTGCCACACCACGGACAAAATACCCCCCCCGAAGGAGACCCAAGAGAGAAAAGAGATTCCGGAACCGGAAAAGCCGGAAAGGAAGGAGGGATTTTTGTCTTGAAGCGGGCCACAGGCATCATTCCCGTCCGGTTCGGCTCGCGCCGCTTTCCGGGAAAACCACTGGCTTTGATACACGGAAAACCCATGATTCAGTGGGTTTATGAGAAAGCCGGGGAAGCCCACTGTCTCGAAAACCTGATCATCGCCACCGATGACAGCCGAATTTTCGATGCCGGCCGCTCATTCGGGGCCGACGTCCGCCTGACTTCAGCCGACCACAGGTCGGGAACCGAGAGAGCGGCTGAAATCGCATCAAAAATCGACTCTCCTATTTGTATCAACATCCAGGGAGATGAACCACTGCTTAAGGCATCGATGATCGATAATCTCATCGAAGCCCTCCAGGAATCCGGTATCCCCATGGCCACCCTGGCCGTGGCCAACACAGATTTGTCCCGACACGATGACAGAAATCTGGTCAAGGTAGTCAAGGACTCCAGCAATTTTGCTCTTTACTTTTCCCGGGCACCCATCCCCTATGGAACAACCGATTATTTCTGGCATCACATTGGAATTTATGGTTATCAACGGGATTTTCTCCTCCGCTTCCCCTCTTTGCCCGTCACTCAACTGGAAACTAGGGAAAAACTGGAGCAGATGCGCGCGCTGGAAAACGGATTCCGCATAAAGATCGTCGAAACCGTTTTTTCGACCTTGAGTGTTGACACTCCGGAGGATATAATCAAGGTTGAAAATCTTATGGATGTAGACAATCATGACTAAATTCATCTTCATCACAGGTGGAGTTCTTTCCGCCTTAGGAAAAGGCATTGCCGCCTCATCTATCGGGCGGCTCTTGGAAAGCCACGGGTATAGAATCACGCTCCAGAAATTCGATCCCTATCTGAATGTCGATCCAGGGACCATGAGCCCTTTCCAGCACGGAGAAGTCTATGTCACCGATGACGGGGCGGAGACCGATTTGGACCTTGGTCACTACGAGCGATTCACTTCAACCAAAACGTCGCAAGCCCACAACTGGACGGCCGGAAGAATCTATGAAGCCATCTTGAAAAAGGAAAGACGGGGAGAATACCTCGGCAAGACCGTTCAAGTTATTCCCCATGTCACCGATGAAATCAAAAAAGCTTTCTATTCAGCAGCCGAGAGCAACGATATCGTTATCGTCGAATTGGGAGGCACGGTCGGGGATATAGAGGGGCTGCCTTTTCTCGAGGCGACTCGACAGATGCGTCTGGAAATGGGGGTCGACAACAGCCTCTTTGTGCATGTCACCCTGGTGCCTTACATGAAAACTTCAGGAGAGCTCAAGACAAAACCCACCCAGCACAGCGTCAAAGAGCTACGGGCAATCGGTATCCAGCCCGATATCATCCTCTGCCGGACTGACAGGTTTCTCAATACCGATATCCGTAAAAAGATTTCACTCTTCACTAACGTTCCCCTTGAAGCCGTTATCACAGCCAAGGATGTCGATGTCATCTATGAAGTTCCCCTCATTTTCGCCAGGCAAGGATTGGATCAGATCATTCTGTCACGGCTGAATCTTCCGCCGCGCAAGCGACGGCTTTCCGCCTGGAAATCTATGGTCGAGAGGATGAAAAATCCTGCCGATGAAGTCAACATTGCGCTCGTAGGAAAATACGCGGGGCTTCAGGATTCCTATATCAGCCTCAACCAGGCCCTTTACCACGCCGGAACGGCGCATAATTTAAAAGTCAACATTTCCTGGCTCGAGGCCGAAGAGCTGGAAGCCAAAGAAGCCCGAGATGTTCTCAAAGAGAGCGACGGGATTCTGGTGCCCGGAGGTTTCGGAGTGCGGGGAATAGAAGGCAAAATCAGAGCGGTGTCCTTTGCCAGAAAACGAAAGGTCCCCTATTTCGGAATCTGTCTGGGGATGCAGTGCGCAACCATCGAATTCGCCCGGAACATCGCCGGCCTGAAGGATGCCAACAGCACGGAATTCGGCCCCAAGACACCTCATAAAGTGTTTTTCAAATGGCGAGAGCTGAAGGGGATCCAGGACCTGGGAGGAACGATGAGGCTGGGACAGTACCTCTGCCGCTTAAAGAAGAACTCCCTCGCCTCCTCTGTTTACGGCAGAACCAACATCCTTGAACGCCACAGACACAGGTACGAATTCAATCCTGAATATGAAGAAAAGCTTTCCAAGGCAGGACTCGTCATTTCCGGAAAAAATCCTGAGCACGACCTCGTTGAGATCATCGAATTGAAAGATCATCCATGGTTTTTGGGCTGTCAATTCCATCCCGAATTCAAATCCAAGCCCCTCAAGCCCCATCCTCTTTTCAAGTCATTCATCGGAGCAAGCTATGCTTACCGTCGCCAAAGAAATAAAAATAAGTGAAAAGGTCACCATCGGCGGCCACCGCCCGTTTTTCCTTGTCGGGGGGCCCTGTGTCCTGGAGAGCCGGGACCATGCCTTATTTGTAGCCAAAGAAATCAGTTCCATTTGCCGGGAACTCAATATCCCTTTTATTTTTAAATCGTCCTTCGATAAGGCCAACCGGTCCTCGATCGAGTCCTTCCGCGGCCCTGGACTGGAAGAAGGACTTCATATCCTTGAAGAGATCAAGCACGAGTTTTCTCTTCCTGTTCTTTCCGACGTACATGAAACTTCTCAAATGCCAAGAGCCGGTGAAGTTCTGGATGTCATTCAAATCCCCGCTCTCCTTTGCCGTCAAACCGATCTCATCACCTCAGCAGCCGACACTGGAAAGCCTCTCAATATCAAGAAAGGCCAGTTCATGTCTCCCGAAGAGGTCGGGAATATTGTCGCCAAAGCGGCCAGCCGGGGAAATTTTAACATCCTTCTTACTGAAAGGGGAACGTCCTTCGGCTACCAAAATTTAGTTTTTGATGTCCGGTCCATCCCGATCTTGAAGGCCCTCGGTTATCCCGTCCTCATCGATGCCTCACACAGCGTCCAGCGACCTGGTGGGTTGGGGACCAGTTCAGGCGGGGAAGCCGAGCACATCTCAACCGTAGCCAGGGCCGGGATAGCCGCGGGATGCGACGGCGTCTTCTGTGAGATTCATGACCATCCGGAGGAAGCCCTCTCCGACAAGCTCAACTCATTGAATTTAAACAAGTTACACGGCTTTCTGTCTGCTCTTCTCAAGCTGAAAAAAACCGTAGACGAGATTATCTCTCTCGAATAATATATAATGACCCGACAATGAGCTTAAAAGACCAGATTATACAAACAGGACGGGATGTCCTGGAGATCGAAGCCGAAGCGGTCAAGGCCCTTGCCTTAAGCCTGGATGACAGTTTCTACGAGGCGGTCGAAATCATCGCCCAAACCAAAGCCAGGGTGATTGTCATCGGCATTGGTAAATCCGGCCTCATCGGCCGCAAAATCGCGGCTACTCTCTCCAGTTGCGGCACCCCCGCTCTTTTTATCCATCCCGCTGAAGCCGGCCATGGAGACCTGGGCATGATTATCAAGCATGATCTCGTCATCGCCATTTCCTACAGTGGTGACACCAAAGAGATCATTGATCTCCTGGATTTCGTAAAACGGATCGGCATCAAGCTCATCGCCATCACCGGAAACAAAAATTCAAAGCTGGCCCAATTCAGCGATATCGTGCTCGAAGCCAAGGTTGCCAGAGAAGCCGAACCAAGCGGCCTCGTGCCGACGGCCAGCTCCACAGCCGCCCTGGCCATCGGCGATGCTCTGGCCATTGCCCTGATGAAAAAGAAGGGATTCAAAGAAAAGGACTTTCTTTCTGTCCACCCGAAAGGAAGCCTTGGCAAACTTCTTAAAATCAACAATTTAATGCATAAAGGGCGCCGCCTTCCCCTGGTCTGGCTCGAGGCATCGATGGCAGAGGTTCTGCAAGAAATGTCATCCAAAGGAATGGGGATGACTTGTGTCATCGACAAAAATAAAAAGCTCAAAGGGATCATTACCGACGGCGACCTGAGGCGTCTTCTTCAGAAATACGGCAAAACACTCCTTGTTAAACGCGCCGAAGAATGTTTGACGCCGGACCCGCTCACGATCAGTAAAGGAGAGTTGGCCACCAAAGCCCTGAATGTGATGGAGAAACACAAAGTCACTTCTTTGATCATCCTCAACTACAGAGGAGAGCCCGAAGGGATCATTCATCTTCATGACCTATGGGGAACGGAGATGTTCTGATGGACGACGGCGACTCCAGGCAGCGCGCGCAGCGGATCAAGATGATCATCATGGATGTCGACGGAACCCTCACGGATGGCAGCCTGCTCCTCCTCCCGGATGGAGAGGAGTTGAAATCCTACAATGTCTTGGATGGTCTGGGAATTCTTCTGGCCCATCTGGCGGGTTTGAAAACAGGGATCATCACCGGCAAGACGTCCCAACCCCTCTTCATAAGAGCGGAGAGGCTGAACATTTCAGAAATCCACCAGGGGATATTGGACAAAGATCGAGTGCTCGATGCGATTCTGGAAAAGCACGGTCTCCAAGCGGAAGAGGTGGCCTATATCGGGGATGATTTGGGAGACCTGGAGGTCATCAAGAAAGTCGGCTTCGCCGGAGCGGTGGCCAACGCCCATCCCTTCATCAAGGAAGGGAGCCACTTCCACTGCCAAAAAGAAGGCGGGAGAGGAGCGGTCCGTGAATTCATCGAATTTATCCTGACCGCACAAGATAAATGGGGAATCATTCAGGAGAATATCGCCAGCATCAAAGGACCTCCGCCTGCAGTCCCGGGGGATAAAGAGCAATAATCAGGGGGAATCCATGGAACTCAAACGAGACATATTCAGGCAGTACGATATCCGGGGGATCGTGGACCGTGACCTCACTCCAGATTCCGTCGAACTTTTAGGCAGAGGAATCGGAACACACTTCCGTCAAAATGACTGCAGGGAAGTGGCGGTCGGACGAGACGGCCGACTCAGCTCCCCCCTTTTCGCCGAGTGCCTTGCCCGGGGACTGCGGTCCACCGGCTGCAACGTCACCCACCTGGGAACGGTTCCAACGCCTCTTCTCTATTTCGCCATCTATTATAAAAAGTATGAAGCAGGAGTGATGATCACAGGATCGCATAATCCTCCCGAATACAACGGTTTCAAAATGATGGTGGGGACAGAAACCCTCTATGGAGATACCATTCAAGATCTGTTTACCCTGATTCAAAAAGGCGATTTCGCAGAGGACAGGGGAGAGGAACGAACTTATGACATCGTGCCTGAGTACAAGGATTATGTCTTGCAGAACATCACTCTGGATGGGGATAGAAAACCGAAGATCGTCATCGATGCCGGCAACGGCACGGCCGGAGTTATCGCCGTGCCCCTCTTCAAAAAAATGGGTTGCGAAGTTTTCGATCTCTACTGTGAGGTGGACGGGAATTTTCCGAACCATCATCCTGATCCGACTCTGCCTGAAGCACTCGAAGATTTGATCCGCCGGGTTGACAAAGAAAACGCCGATTTGGGGATAGCCTATGACGGCGACGGAGACAGGATCGGGGTTATCGACGACAAGGGCCAAATCATATGGGGCGATAAACTCATGATCCTTTTCGCCCGGGACGTTCTGGCCAAACACCCGGGGGCAGCGATTATATCCGAAGTGAAAGCATCCAAAATTCTGTATGAGGAGATCGATAGACTCGGAGGCCGGCCCATCATGTGGAAAACGGGGCATTCGCTCATCAAGAAAAAAATCAAAGAGGAAAAGGCCCTGCTTGCCGGCGAAATGAGCGGGCATATCTTTTTTGCCGACCGTTTCTTCGGTTTCGATGATGCGATCTATGCTTCGGCACGCTTGCTGGAAATCGTCACACGCTCGGAACAGTCTCTTTCCCAACTCCTTTCCGATCTCCCGGTAACTTATAACACCCCTGAGATTCGGGTGTACGCATCCGACCAAGTGAAATTCACCATCGTCGAAGAAGTCAAAAAGGAACTGGCTCACAAATATCCAATCATCGATATCGATGGAGTTCGGGCCATATTCCCCAACGGGTGGGCCCTTGTCCGCTCGTCCAACACGCAGGAGGTTCTGGTTCTGAGATTTGAAGCCGATACCATGGAGGCCCTGCAGGCCATCCGGAAAGAGGTCGAAGGGATAATTGAGCAAGTGATTGCCCGCTTAGACAGCACTTGAACTCGCAGATCAGAAGGAAATAACCAGACTGGGAGGAAAAGAGGTCAAGATGGAGCTTTTCGCAGTTATTTTGGCAGGAGGTATAGGAACCCGGTTCTGGCCCCTGAGCAGAGGGAAATCCCCCAAACAGTTTCTCCCCATTGTCAGCGATAAAACGATGATCGAGGAAACGGTTCATCGACTGGCTCCTCTCATTCCTCCTGGAAACATCATCACCATTTCCGGTGCCGAACAGGCAGACACCATTAAAAACCTCCTCCCCTCTCTCTCCGAGCAAAATATCCTCATTGAACCTCAGGGAAAAAACACGGCCCCATCCCTTCTGCTGGCTACAGCTTCAATTTACCTGCACAATCCCAAGGCGGTGGTGGCCGCCTTGCCTGCCGATCATTTGATAACCGATCCCTCCCGTTTCCTCCAAAAACTCGCGGCGGGAGCGGAGGCCGCTTCACAGGAGGGATCCTTTGTTACTTTCGGTGTTCCCCCTACCTATCCGGCCACCGGATACGGGTACATCCAATTCTCCAAAGAGGGGATTCTTGAGGTGCAAGACGAAATCTTCTACGCCGTCCAAGAGTTCAAGGAGAAGCCGGACAAAGTCCAGGCACAGGACTTCCTGGAAGCCGGCAACTGTTACTGGAACAGCGGGATGTTCCTGTGGCGGGCTGAAACCTTTGCTCAGAAGCTCGAACAGTATGCACCTGCGCTTTTTGCCTTCTGGATCGAAATCCTCCAGGCCCTTCGAGCGAACGATTCAGACAGAATAATCCGTATCTTTGAAGAGCTGCCAGCCCTTTCCATCGATTATGCCCTCATAGAGAAAGCTCGCGGCGTCAGAATGTGCGAGGGCAACTTCGGTTGGTCGGATGTCGGCTCCTGGACATCCCTGGGCGAAATCTGGAAAAAAGATGAACAGGGGAATTCCTCTAGAGGAGAGAGCATCATCCTTGATGCTCGAGGCTGCCAGGTGTATAACCCGGACAGGTTGACGGCTCTTATCGGGATCGAAGACCTCATCGTCGTCAACACCGACGACGCTCTTCTTATCTGCCATCGCGACCATGACCAAAAAGTGAAAGAGTTAGTCGCGGAGCTCAAAAAGAGGGGCAAAGCGGAGTATTTATAAAAAGTAAATGGA
>CBFDBS010000084.1:0-9492 GCA_965603105.1 uncultured bacterium | reverse complement strand
ACGGGAGCGATTGGCGTAGCCTGACCCCGAGAAAGAGCCGGACGGGACACATGAAATAGCAAAGTTTATAGCACGGAAATGGGGATGCTAGTTCTCCGGTACATGAACTTGCTTTTTAGGCTGATAATTGCTATTATAGATATTAAGTTTAATACATTCTCCCACACAGCATTCATTTTGGAGAAAACACCATGAACAGGAAACTAATTCGACCCAATCTCGCCGAATACAAAGAGAAAACGAGCCGGGAGCCCGTCAAAAAGAAAACACACCCTCCTTCCGAAACATTTGCGGAAAACTACTATTTCCTCAAGCAGATGAACAAAAAGACTCATGTCGCTATTGTTTTAAAAGATGGAGAAACAACAGATGGATTCATCGAATGGTATGACAGAAACTGCATCAAGCTCAATCGTGTCGCCGCTCCAAATCTGCTCATTTACAAGAGAAGTATAAAGTATCTCTACAAGCTGGAGGAAAAAGAAGATTCCGAAGAGGCTTCAAGCGAAAAGGGAAAGCCAAAAGCAGCGAAGACGAAGTGAAATCCATCCCCAGAATAGGGATCTCCATCGGAGATCCGGCTGGAATAGGTCCTGAAGTCACCCTCAAAGCAATCACTTCTTCCAAGTCCATTCCGAGAGCCCATTTCATCCTGTACGGTTCCAGGAGTGTTTTAGAAAAGGAGCTGGAAACATTGAGTCTTCCACTCACTCTCCTCAACTTCGAAGAGTCCGCGGATACCTCGGCTCCCTCTGTATCTCTTGTGGACATCCCCGCTCCACAGAACATCATCGACAAAGGCACTCCCCAGGAAGAATGCGGGGCTCTTTCATTTAGCTACTTCGAAACCGCCTTCCAACATACCAGACAAGGCCGTCTCCAGGCATTGGTAACAGCCCCCATTTCCAAACACTCCTGGTCTCTGGCAGGAATCCCCTGGGCTGGACACACCGAATATATCCACAAAATTTATCCCCGAGCCATCATGTTTTTCTGGTCCACGGAGCTGAAAGTCGCGCTTTTCTCTCATCATCTTCCGCTGCAGAAAGCATTGGACAGAATCGAGAGGAATGCCCTCAAACACTTCTTCCTCGGGCTTCAGGACAGCCTCCTTTCCTCGAGCGGTTTTCCCTATCGATTCCTGGTTGCCGGTTTGAATCCTCATGCGGGTGAACAAGGGCTGCTGGGTTCGGAAGAAAAAAAGGAAATTTTTCCTGCCGTTCAAGATGCGCAGAAAAAAGGGATGGACATCAGCGGTCCCTACCCCCCCGACATCGTGTTCAGAAAAGCCTTAGAGGAGCCCCGGACTGTCGTTATCGCTCTCTATCATGACCAGGGCCTGATTCCCTTTAAGCTGCAATCCTTCGATAGAGGAGTCAATGTCACTCTTGGACTTCCCTTCATCCGCACTTCCCCTGACCATGGAACGGCTTTTGACATCGCCGGTCAAGATAAGGCCAATCCCCGGAGTATGATCGAGGCGATTGGGCTCGCCTGCAGTCTATCGCACCCGCTTTAGTTCGGCCCGCATCTCTCTGTCTCTTTCTCTTTCTTTAATGGTTTCCCTTTTCTGATAGGCCCTTTTTCCCTTGGCCAGAGCCAGCTCGATTTTGACTTTCCCCTTGTCGTTGATTTTCACCTGGGTGGGAATAAGAGTGTAGCCTTTTTCTCTGATCTTTCCGGTCAGCTTCTTGATCTCTCGTTTGTGCAGAAGGAGTTTTTTTTCTCGTAATGGCTCATGGTTGAATATATTAGCTGCTTTGTAGGGACTGATATGGCAGTTGATGAGAAAAATCTCCTTCCCCTTAATTTCGGCATAACTCTCCTTCAAACTGATCTTTCCTTCCCGGACGGATTTGACCTCGCTTCCCAACAAGGCAATGCCTGCTTCGAAACTCTCCAACCGTTCGTAGTTGAAAAGCGCCTTTTTATTTGTTGCAATAATCTTCACTCGGTCCTACCTGCTTTCGAACTCCATCCCCTTGGCCACAAAAAGGTCGGGTTAGCATGGAAGAGCCCAATGGTTTGTTTCAACGACGCGCCTCACAACCAGACAGACCATAATAGCTACAGTGGTCCCAGCTTTCCTGAGCAGGGCTTTGAAGGAGATGAAAGAGAAAAGAGCGAAACGGAGGAGGAGGCATTCTTTAGGTATCAGGATTCCATGCGAGCTTGCACATTTTTGAAACAAGTGGAGAGTGTATCGAGTATCTTTTTTTCCACATCGCCGCTCGAAGATGCCTCTACTTCAGAAATCTCCATGACCAGAAGATCTCTGGCTCTTTCCATCATTTTTTTCTCACGGAAAGAGAGAGGCTTGATCAGATTCAGATAAAACAGGCTTTTCAAAACCAAGGCCACATCGAGGACTGAACCCGTTTTCATCAGATTGACGTGTTCCTTGTACCTGCCTTTCCAATTCATGGTCACGTCAACGCCCCCGTTTCTCATAAAGGTAAAAATCTTTTCGACGGATTTTTCCGAAATCGGCTTTCTGATTCCTATTTCCTCAGCATTGGCAAAGGGGACCAGAACCAGAGTTTCATTAGTCAGAATCCTGACGTGATAAATGACAAAATCTTCCCCGAAGTAATTCTCTTTCTGAATGTCTTCAATGACTCCTAGGCCCTGATTAGGGTAAATGACCGTATCCCCAATCTTAAAAGAATCCATACCGCAATTATTATATGCCTTACTTCAGAAGGAGTCAATGCCCGCGTTCATTTAAAAGCATCCCCATTTCCGGAACAGCGAGTCTAATCCTCGGCATGAGCCCGGCCCATCCTGCCTCCCATGCTCGTCAAAGATCCAGTCTACTCCGGGGACAAAACTTGTCAAGCAGTTGAGGTGCCGCCGGACCTTGTCTCGGCAAACATCCTGTTTATCACGGAAATGGCGAGGGAAAAGGAACGATTTTTCTCACTAAAATCCCGCCTGAAAATCTATTAATTCCATAGAATCTATATACATTAAATGCAACTCCGCACTTGACAGAGGTGGCCAGGTTTATTAACATACTTCTTCAATAACTCATTTGTGACAAAACGATGAAAAGAACATTCCAGCCCAATAAAAGAAAGCGGAACAAAAATCACGGATTTCTCGTACGCATGCGGTCCAAGGGTGGACAACTTATCCTTAAGAACAGAAGAAGAAAAGGCAGAAAAAAACTTGCTGTTTGATGGATGAAACCCTTCGGCCACATGAAAGAATAAGAAAAAGGAAAGATTTTTTTCGTATATACAAAAAAGGTTCCCGCTTTAGAGGAAAATATTTTGTTCTCGTCTATCTTTCCAATGAGCTGCATTTTTCCAGGATGGCGGTCGTCGCCAGTAAGAAAATAGGCAATGCCGTGGTGAGAAACCGAGTCAAAAGAAGAATGAGAACTCTGTATAGAACTCATAAATATATGCTGGCAGAGGCCTATGATCTGGTTTTCATCACAAGAAGAGAAATTCGAAATGCGTCCTGGAAGGAAATTCGCAGTGAGTGCATTGAAGCCCTGGAATCGACGCAGCATCTCTGACAACATGAAAAGAATTGCCTTGGCCTTTATCCGCGGGTACAAATTCATCCTCTCTCCTCTCCTGGGAAGAAACTGCCGTTTCTATCCCTCCTGCTCGGATTACATGCATGAGGCCATCAGAAAACACGGTTTCGGGAAAGGAATACAACTCGGAACACGAAGGCTCCTCAAGTGTCACCCCTTCCATGAAGGTGGAGTCGATCACGTTCCCTGAATTAAAGGATAACTTATGGAAAAAAGACTGCTTCTTGCTATCGTGCTCTCCTTTGTCATTCTCTTTGTCTACCAAGCATTTTTTGCCCCCAAGCCTCTCACTACCGAACAAACCCCTGAAGTTCTAACGCAGCAGGTGCTGACGCCGGAGGCACAAAAAGTCCAGCCCGAGCCTCAAACACTTCAAGAGGAGCCCGAGAGAGAGACATTCGATCCCGCTGAGGAAACGACTGAAAAAGAAACCATCATCGACACCTCTCTTTTCAGAGCCGTTTGGAGCAACCGGGGAGGTGTGCTGAAGAGCTGGCAGTTGTACCAACATCTGGATGAAGAAGGTGAACCGCTTGAGCTCATTTCAAATCTCGCCTCAGAGCTGAAACGCTTCCCTTTTTGGTTGAAAACCGAGTGGGTGGAATCGGACGTTCTGGACGCAATTTCCAACTTTAATGAACTGTCGGCGTTCGATAATCTCATCAACAACGCCCTCTATTCGGTCTCCACAACCAGCCTTCGCCTCCAGCCGGGACAATCCGGAGAAATCCGGTTCGAGTATGCCCGGGACGACGGGACCAGGGTGGAAAAGATCTTCACCTTCACCGAGGGCAGCTACCTGTTTGATGTCGAGATAAACGTCTGGAACAAAGGAGTTAAGGTTGAGCCCAACATCCTTTGGGGGCCGGGGATTGGGAATCCGAGCCTCGCGGCCCAGAAAAACAGGATGTCCGGGCTCCAAAATGGCATCTCGGTTCTCAAGGCTGACGGCCGAGTGGAGCACCATAATGAAAGTAAATACAAGCCGGAAGAGCGGGCTTATAGCTTCGTCGATTGGGCTGCCTTTTCCGACCAGTACTTCACAGCCATGTTTTTCACCGCTCCCCAGAAATCCAGCGCTCTATTCCTCAGACAGGATGCCGAGGTTGTCTCCCGCTTTTTCTTATCCGTGACCAACGCCCAAAAGGCCTACATCGGTCCCAAGGAATTCGACCGCCTCGTCGCCATCGGTGACGGCGCCAAGGGAGTCATCCGCTTCGGCATCTTCGGATTTGTATCGGAAATTTTGTTTCAGGCCATGAAGGCTGTTCACAAGGCCATTCCCAACTGGGGTCTCTGTATCATCATCATCACTTTCTTCGTCAAAATCATCTTCTTCCCGCTCACCTACAGCAGCACCAGATCCATGGCCAAGATGCAGGAGTTGCAGCCGAAAATCAAAGCCCTCAAGGCCAAATACAAAAAAGCAAAGCAGGACGTGACCCAGCGGCGCAAGCTGAATGAAGAAACCATGAAACTCTACAAGGAGCATGGTGTCAATCCCGCCGGCGGGTGCCTGCCCATTCTCGTCCAGTTACCCATTTTCTGGGGTTTTTTCAGGCTGCTCATGGTCTCCATCGAATTCCGGCACAGCCCTTTTCTCCTTTGGATCACTGACCTTTCCGTCAAGGATCCCTTCTATGTCACCCCGATCCTGATGGGGATCACTCAGTACATCAGCCAAAAAATGACCCCCACATCCGCAGATCCGACCCAGCAGAGGATGATGCTCATCATGCCTGTCATCATGACCATCTTCTTCATGAATTTTTCGAGCGGGCTGGTTCTCTACTGGTTAACCAATAATGTTCTCCAGATAGGACAGCAGTACATCATGAATCGCATCCAAAAAAAGAAAAAGAGCAAATCCCATGGAAAAAGAAGAAAATAAAGAACAACCACAAGAATTTAAGGGAAGAAACCTGGAAGACGCCATCAGTCTTGCCGAGCATATCCTGAAGCTTCCCCGAAACCGGTTCAACTACGAGATTGTCACCGAAAAGACACGACTTTTCGGGAGAAAAGCAAAGGAAGTTGTCATCCGGGCTTGGGAAAAGACATTCTCAGATAAGGCTCCGGTTCTCAAATTCCTCGATAACTTTCTGAAAAAATACCCCGCCGAAATCAGATACTACACCCAGAACAAAAACGATATGATTTACATTATTTTCGAAGGACCTGACAAGGCCCTCCTTCTCCGCAAAGACGGCGCACTCCTGCTCGCCCTGCAGCATATCCTCAACAAACTGTCTCCCCAGAAAGTGCAAACAGACTGTGATTTTTACAGACGGCGGAAGGAACAGACATTGCGGGAGCAGGCTCAGAAGGTCGCCCAACGGGTCTCCGAGTCGGGAAGGCAGGAAACGCTGGATTACATGAATCCCTATGAAAGACGCATAGTCCACATCGCAGTCAACCAGATAGGGGGGATCACCAGCGAAAGTCTAGGGAACGGCTTCCTCAAGAAAATGACCATACTCCCCGATCACGAAGATAGAAAAAAGAATTCTCCCTCCTGATCTCTGCCGGTCTCTTCCTCATGAAAGAAGATACCATCATCGCCCTTTCCACGCCTCCCGGCTATGGAGGTTTGGGCGTAGTTCGCCTGAGCGGCCCCCGGGCTCTGTTTATAGCCGAGAGGATTTTCAAACCCAAAAATAAATTAGACCACATCCCCACGCGTCGTCCAATCCTGGGCAATGTCTTCGATTCCAAACAAAAAGAAACCTTTGAGGAAGCCTTGATGACCTTCTTTCCAGCTCCTCAGTCCTACACCCGCGAGGATATGGTTGAAATCAGCTGTCATGGCAGTCCTGTCATCCTTGAAGAAGTCATCCGCTTGGGCATGAGGGAAGGAGCTCGGCACTCCGATCCAGGAGAATTCACACTCCGCGCCTACCTTCATGGCCGGATCGACATCCTCCAAGCAGAAGCCATCAACGATCTCATTCATGCCTCATCCTTGACGCAGGCATGCATTTCTTTTCGTCAGCTCGAGGGAAGCCTTTCGAAAAAGATGATAACCCTGCGCCGCCAGATCATCCAACTCCTCTCTTCGATCGAAGCCTGTCTTGAATTCCCTGAGGAAGTTTTTGAAAACCGGACCCAAGACTCCCTGGAAATCCTGAAGGAAGTCACTCAGACGGTCCAAATCCTCGCCGACAGCTACACGCTCGGCCGAACGTATGCCGAAGGCCTGACCATCGTTCTAGCAGGAAGAACAAACGTCGGCAAATCCACACTTTTCAACGCCTTGTTGGAACGGGACCGGTCCATTGTGACTCCTTTTCCCGGAACGACTCGGGATTATCTCCAAGAGAAGCTCAAGATCAAAGATGCTCTTTTCACTCTGACAGATATGGCCGGCTGGAATAAAACGACACAGCCCGCAGAGCAGGAAGGGATAGCCAAAGGAAAGCGGCTGGCTCTTGAAGCCGATGGAGTACTGATCCTGTTGGACTCTTCCCAAAAGGAAACGGACGAAGACTTTCGGATTTTTGAAAAATTAGCCGGCAAGAAGAAAATCATCCTCTTCAACAAGGCCGATCTTCCCCAAAAAATGGATACGGACTCGATAAGAAATAAACACAATGAGATTCCGGCTTTGGATATTTCCTCCCTGACCGGAAAAAACATCCAGCGGCTCAAAGAAATCATGCACGCGCAGTTTGTGCCTACTCCGGGACAGGGAAAAGACATCATCCTTCACTTGAGGCAGAAATTGGCTCTCGAGAACATCCTGTCCTCTTTGAAGGAAGGGGACAGACTACAACAGGAGGGTTATCCCGAGGAAATCGTTGCAGAAGAAATCCGAAAAACGATTCCGCAGATCGGGGAATTGACGGGAGAAATCCATTCGGAAGAAATCATCAACGCCATCTTCAGCCGATTCTGTGTGGGCAAATGAAAGACTGTGACGTCATCGTCGTCGGCGCCGGCCATGCGGGGTGCGAGGCCGCACATGCGGCCAGCACGATGGGGCTGGAGACCTGCCTGGTTACTCTTGACATGGAAAAAATCGCCCAGATGCCCTGCAATCCGGCCATCGGCGGTGTGGCCAAAGGCCATCTTGTTCGAGAAATCGATGCCCTGGGTGGAATCATGGGCCTTCTGGCCGACAGGACCGGAATTCAGTTCCGCCTTCTCAACCACAGTCGCGGAGGGGCCGTCCAAGCCCCTCGCGCCCAGTCCGACAAAGCCCTTTACAGAAAAACGATGACCGGCCTGCTGCAGGCAACTCCGCATCTTCACCTTGTCGAGGGGCTGGTGACTCAAATTTTAATCAAGAACAATCGAGCCTTGGGCATAAGGACTTCGGGTGGAGAAAAAATCCAGGGCTCTGCCGTCATCCTCACACCCGGCACATTTCTCAACGGGCTCATCCATATCGGACTCGACAGCCGCCCGGCCGGCCGGGACGGCGAGCCCCCCTCTACGGATCTGAGCCATAACCTCAAAGAGATAGGGCTTCGTCTTTTCCGATTGAAAACTGGTACTCCCATGCGGCTCCGTCAAAAGACAATCGATTGGAGCTGTTTTGAAGCTCTGGCAGGAGACGAAAAGCCCGTTCCCTTTTCCTTCCGGACAAAAACTCGGCTGAAAAACAGGGTTCTTTGTTTTATCGGCTACACCAACTCTAAAACTCACGCCGCCATAAACGCCAGTCTCGACAAGTCTCCCCTTTTCAGCGGTGTCATAACAGGAATAGGCCCCAGGTATTGCCCGTCCATCGAAGATAAGGTCGTCAAATTCCCTCATCACGGGCGGCACCAGTTTTTTCTTGAACCGGAAGGACTGGAAACCGAAGAAATCTATGTCAACGGCCTTTCCTCGAGCCTCCCTCTTGAGACACAGAAGGAAATTCTGGCCACCATCCCCGGTCTCGATCGAGCCGAAATCCTCCGCCCTGCCTACGGGATCGAATATGATGCCGCACTCCCAACCCAGCTCTTCTCGACTCTCGAAACCCGATCGATCGAAAATCTCTACCTGGCCGGTCAAATCAACGGCACCTCAGGCTATGAGGAGGCCGCTGCTCAAGGTTTGATGGCGGGAATCAACGCGTCTCTTAAAATCAGGAAGAAAAGGCCCTTCATCCTCGGCCGGAACGAAGCTTATATCGCGGTGCTCATCGATGACCTCATTTCCAAGGGCATAGAAGAACCTTACCGGCTCTTCACCTCCCGTGCCGAACACAGGCTCCACCTCAGGATCGACAATGCCGACCGGAGGCTCACACCCTACGGCGGTGCTCTCGGGCTTATCGATGAGGAAACACAACGGGAATTCCGAGAAAAACAAAAAAGAATAGAAACCGTTTTTGTCGAGCTGCAAAGCAAAAAGATAAAAGACGAAAACGATACGCCTTTGACCCTCAAAAGCTGGCTTAAAAAACCGCAGGTCCACTTTCAGGACATCGTTTCCCATCTCCAAAACGCCGAACGACTCACAGAGGAAGACATCCGCCATATCGAATCTGAAACCAAGTATGAAGGGTACATCAAAATACAAGAGATGGAAATCGCCCGAATCAACAGGATCAATAGAGAAAAAATTCCACAGGACTTCTGTTTTGAGAACATCCCCGGATTCTCCAGAGAGGTGGTGGAAACGCTGAAAAAGCACAAACCCCTAACTATCGGCGAAGCCAAACAGATCCCTGGAATGACCCCCGCCGCCATACTGCACCTTCATGTTCACATCCAGCGGCTGCACAAGAAAAGGCCGCCTGCGGGAGGAACCCGTTGAAGGCTCATCGCAATAATGGCGCCCAGGGGGCTGCCAGGGAACTGCGTTTGTCTAATATGCTCGTTTAACGTAAGGGTTCTCTTTCATTTTGAGTGGGTAAAATGAACGGAATGGATGAAGCGACCATTGAAGATTTAGTCTTCTCGAGCCGACCTCAAGGGAAGCGAAGGAAGAGCGAACCGCTGCGCACTCGA
>CBFDBS010000083.1:0-9586 GCA_965603105.1 uncultured bacterium | reverse complement strand
GAGTCTTCAGGACAACTTTATCTCTTCATCTCCAGCTGCAACGATAGGTCAACACAAAGGACAGGAAGGATCTCACAGAGCTAAGAGCGCGTTGGAGGAAGTTGATGCGACATCGGAGAATTGAGCTGACCCGAGTCCAGCTTGGAGGGAATCCGACGCCAGTCGGACGGTGAGTAAGTATTGAGCCCGCAGAGATTGAATGGAGAGAATATTGATCAACACCTATCATTCTCTAAGGAGACATCAAACAGGCGAGTTACCGGAAACCACCGACAAGATTGATGAGGGAAAGCGAATACAATCCGACAGGGAGCGATAACTCCCTCCTACGCTCACCCTCTTGCCTGAATCTTGAGTTGCGCGGCAGAGGAACCACAAGGCATATTTCTTGACATGGAGATGAGGATGTGTTCCAATGCTGTCTCTTCAATGATGTCCACTAAGGATAAGGCCGCAAACAATTGTAATAAGGCATGATGCGCGTATGTTTTTGAAGAAATACGCAAAGATATTCATCATTCTGACGTCCCTGTTTCCTTCCCTGATTTTCCCCCAATCCGTTCCAGCTTTCAGAGATCTCGACTGTCTGACCTGCCATGGCCGGCCTGATATCCACCAGATCCAATCCGACGGGATTCTGCGCACCCTTTTTGTGAATCCCACACAATGGACGCGGGATGTCCACCGGAAGAGCGGGATGTCATGTATCGAGTGTCATATCAACGCCAACCCCACAGTCCATTTCAGGGAAGGCTTCCCGAAGGTCGACTGTGCCCGCTGCCACCCGGAAGAGCAAGAAGAGTACACTAAAAACATCCATTTTGAATACAGAAACGTAGCCCAGGAAAGAGAACTTCCTCAATGTTACGACTGCCATACCAGACACAGTGTCCTCCTGCATGATGATGCCGAATCCTCCATCCATGAAAACAATGTCGGGGAGACCTGCGGACAGTGCCATGCCGAAGTTATGGTCAAGGGAATCTTGAAGGGATCGTCTTTAGGAAAAATATCCGGTCACAGAAAGGGCGACCTGTCCGAAAAATTCGATATGAATGTCTGCATTTCCTGTCATTACAAAGACTCCGCTCATGGTCCAAAAAGGGCCTATAAAGAATTCTGTTCCCGCTGTCACGATCCCGTAAAAAAAGGAAATGCCATTCTGGGGCCTACCCATCTCAAGTCGTTTCGATGGACAGGGCTGAACTTTTTGGGAAGCGCCCTGTCGCTTTTTTTCCTTCTTGGATTAGGAGGCTTTTTCGGGTACTATTCCCGGAAAAAAATACACCACGGCTTAAAAAACTGGCTCGAGAAAATGAAAGTGGAAGAAGTCGAACTTAATGCCGGCTCAGGTCAGGCCGAATCACCTGATGTTCGTATTGAAACAACGACCGGACAAGAAAAAGAAAAGCCGGTGGAAGTAGAGTGATGAAAGAAAAGGGAAAAAGACTGGCCATGCTTTTCGACTTGCGCAGGTGCATCGGCTGCCAAACCTGTGCCGTCGCCTGCAAAGCCGAAAACGATGTTCCCTTGGGTGTCTGGAGGAGCTGGGTCAAAAAGACGGAGAAAGGCCGCTATCCGAACGTCAAGGAATTTTTCCTCCCCATTGTCTGCAACAACTGTGAAAATCCCATCTGTGTGACGGTCTGTCCCGTCAATGCAGGCATCAAGAGGCCCGACGGCATTGTCACCATCGATCCGCACAAATGCATCGGCTGCAGGTACTGTATGGCCTCCTGCCCCTACGGCGTCAGATATATCCATCCGACCAGGAAAATCGCGGAAAAATGTTATTGGTGCCACCATCGCATTGACGCCGGACTTCAACCCGCCTGCGTTGAAGCCTGTCCGACCGGAGCCATTCTGTTCGGTGATTTGAATGATCCTGAAAGCCAGTTGGCCAAGTCCGTAGCTAAAAATGCCGTCCAAGTTTTAAAATCCGAACTCGGCACCCAACCTCATACCTTCTATATACAACTGGATATTGATGCGGTCGAAGCCAAAGGCGGCCGAGAGGAATAAATAAAGTGGAAAGCCAGGTCCTGTACAACATCTTTCATCAAGAGGCCTTCGGTGTATTCATCGCTATCTATTTTTATCTGACCGGATTGAGCGCCGGATCCTTTATTCTTTCCACTTTGGCCTATGGCTTCGGCATGGAACAATACAAACCTATAGGACGTGTGGGCATAATTCTGGCCACCGTACTTCTGGTGATCGCTCCCCTTTTTCTGCTCCTCCATATCGGAATGCCCCAGAGAGCCTGGCATCTTTTCATCTATCTCAACATGTCATCGCCCATCACCTGGGGATCCTTTCTTTTGGTTCTTTACCCGATCAACTGTCTCATCTACGCTTATTTCATGTTCAAGGGGAAGGCCAAACCCACTAAAATCTTTGCATTTATCGGTATTCCCCTGGCCATTCTCGTTCACGGATACACCGGATTCATTCTGGCCTTCGGAAAAGCCCGAGCCCTGTGGAACACGGCCCTGATGCCCATCCTCTTTTTGGCCTCGGCCATCGTTTCAGGAATCGCCTTGATGATCCTCGTGTTTTTTTTCAAAGAGCGCTTCTTTTCCAAGGCCAAATCCCCCAACCGGGAATTGGTCTTCAACTTGGGCAAGCTGCTGGGCTGGGCGATCGTCTTCGATCTTTTCCTTGTCGCTTGTGATTTGCTCGTTCTATCCATTTCCCATTCGGATGCCCAGGCCGCCGCTCATTTGATCCTGGCCGGAAAATTCGGTCTTCTGTTTGTCCTTGTCGAAAATGTTCTGGGCAAAATCGTTCCTTTGATCCTCGTTCTTGTCCCCAGATTCAGGACTCTGGCCACAGTTATTATCGCCTCGATCCTCGTCATTATTGGAATCTTTTTTATGAGATATATCGTTGTTCTGGGAGGAGAATTCATCCCGCTTATATAAGGCAAACTCTATGGGAATAAATCGATTTTCGAGACGCCGCTTCATGAAAACAGGGCTGGCCTGCCTGGCCGGAGCGGCCGTAGACAGGAGAACGATCCAGGCTCAAGCATTCAACAGCGGGTCCCAAGCCGTCTCCAGGACATCTCTTAAAAAGCTGCAATCCATTCCTACCACATGCCAGCAGTGTCCGTCCGGCTGCGGAATTATCGCCCACCTGGATGGAGACCGCTGCGTTCAGCTTCTCGGCAATCCCTCCCACCCGGTCAACAGAGGCTCGATCTGCGCCAAAGGCATCGCCGGTTTGAATCTCGTCTACGATCCGGATAGACTGCTCTATCCTCTTAAAAGAATCGGAGAGAGAGGCGGCGGGAAGTGGACAAGGATCACGTGGGACGAAGCCTACCAGACGCTTCTCACTCGTTTGGGGCACCCTCCTCTCACCGGCCTTAATCCGAGGGTTGTATTCGATGTGGGCCACCCGAATCCTCTCCTGACTCGATTTTTGGACAGCTTAGGAAACCGGGCGATTATCGACAGGCAGGGTTTGAGGCGAATGAATATAGAATTGGCATCTTTTTTAACCACCGGTTCAGGGCAGCTTATTCCGGACATCAGCAGAAGCCGAACCATCCTTAATTTCGGAGCCAATCCCTTGGCTCACCACGACCTCTTCTTAGGCCTGGCCCGAAGACTCAGCGAAGCCATTGTGGATAATGGAGCCAAACTCTTCACTTTTGATGTCCGCATGTCGGAAACCGCCGCCAAAAGTACGGCCTGGTTTCCCGTCCGACCCGGTAAGGATGGAGCCGTGGCCCTGTCTATGGCCCATGTGATTTTAAAGAAGAACCTTGCCGATAGAGACTTCATCTCCCGAATGACCAATACATCCATTCAGAATTTGGAAAGCCACCTCTCCTCTTTCACTCCAACTAGAGCGGAGGAGATTAGCGGAGTCAGGGCGGATTGGATCGAAGAAACAGCCGTCACATTCGCCTCACAGAAACCGTCCGTTGCCTTGGCCGGAGGAGGAGTGGCCGACCATGTGAATGGAGTTCAGACAGTCCGCTGTGTGCTGCTTCTGAATTGGCTGGTTGGAAATCTGGAAAAAGAAGGAGGGCTCTATTTCTCATCTCCTTCTTTTGGAGCCTCTGCCGATCAAGCTGAAAAATATAACAGTCCCCGGCCGGTGGGAACAAACGACCTGGTCATATCCGGTTCAACGATTGATTTCTACTTTTCCTATTTATCTAATCCGGCCTTCGACGAGGTCAACTGCCTTGACATAGAACATTATCTGCGCCAAGAGAATCAGGTTCGTTTCTTGGCAGTCATGGATACTCATCTGACGGAAACGGCCGAACTGGCTGATCTCGTGCTTCCGGCCGCCACTCCATTGGAGTGCTGGGGATTGGAATATGCGCCTTCCTTCGACCAAATGGCTGTCATGAATCTTCGGCAGCCGGTCGTCTCCCTCATGAGCCCGGCCCGGGTTTTGAGATCGCCGGATTTTGAGTCGGGAAAAATCACCGAGTCTTCCTTCCTCCCTAGAGGAGAGGCCAAAGATATCGGGAATGTCTGTATCGATTTGGCCCGCAGACTGGGAGGATCGATGGTTGAGCTCTTCCCCTTCAAAAGTGTCAAAGAATTCCTTTCTATTGAAGTTTCAAAACTTTCCGGACTTTCAGCTGCCGGTGGAATGTTGGGTTTACAAAAAGAGGGCTTCTGGTTGGAGGAAACGGGAGAGAGCATAAAAAGCAGAGCTGAAAGATCCATCCGGCCGAGACCGATCTCCGTTGTTTCCCCATCATCCCAGAAAGGAACAATTCCAAGCTTCCCGGATTTTGAAGAAATAAAGACACACAGCAACAAAGACAAAGATGAGTTGATCCTCACCTGCTACAAAACAGGTCTCATCGATAAAAACACGGCCAACAGCAAATGGCTGCGTGAAATTTGCCATGAAAATTCCCTGTGGATCAACAGAAAAACCGCCGAAAAACACGGCATCAGTAACGGCGATGAGATTCAGATATCGTCTTCTTCCGGGTCGTTGTTGGCGAGAGCGCTTGTCACCGACCGCATCCACCCCGAATCCGTGGCCTTGGCCGAGGGCTTCGGGCACACGGCCACCGGGAGCTTCGCTCAAGCTCAAAAAAACAAAACAAAGGACAGGGACACAAATCTTGTCTGGTGGAGCAAGACAGGACAGGGAGTGAATCCCAAAAAAATCATCGGCTTGCAGAAAGACTCCATCAGCGGGACTTATGTCAATAAGGATACCCTTGTTCGGATTTACAAAAACAAAAACGGAGGTTTGAGGTGAAGGCGAAGTTATATTCACCACTTCTCGCGGTCCTTCTCTTTTTAGGTCACATGTCTTTCGGAAGCGTTACAAGTCCTTTGGCAGCGCCAAATTCCATCGAAAGGCTTACTCACTCCGGCAACAGTTCGGCTCTCTATCCATGCCTGAGCGATGACGGCATGACTGTTCTCTACGTTCTGGAGATCAACGACAACGGCACGACGACCAAATCCATCCGGCTGCTCAACACCCAATCAGGGGAAGAACGGGAGCTGTACCGAAGCGGAGAAAAAAACGCTCCCCCGCCCTTCGAAAATCGTGCTCTACTCGTCGGAACTAAACCTCCTCAAATCAGCGGGAATGGGCGGACTGCAGTCTTTTCACTGAGCCTTGACGGTCCGGCCGGCATCCCCGATCATTATCTGGCTGTTGTCGAATCCGACGGCACAAATTTTCAAATCTTCTCTTTCCCGATTCAAGCCCTGGAGGGAAAAGACCTGAAGTCTTTGGATATCGCTTCTCGAGATTGGGAAAGGCTGGCCAACTATGCTGTTGACCGCGAGGGGAACCGCATCGCCTGTGTGGTCAAAGGGCACCTGGGCCCCAGCCGTTATGGGAATCCGAGCGGCATCATCGCCATCGATCTAAACATAAAGGAACAGCGAACCCTCTTGGCCCCGACCTTTGAAGGAAAAGCCTGGACATGGCCGTCTCCACCCAAAAATCCTTTGACCGGAGGCGGCTGGAGTTTCGGATTCAGCGGAAATGGAGAAACGCTCATTATCGGAGCCCAAGCCTCGGACGACCGGAACGATTACGACCTTTATGCCCTGGACTGGAAGGGAAGCCCCCCGGTGAAGCTGACCGATTTTCATGACCGCTGGTTCAGTCTGGCCGATATCGACACGGATGGAGAGAAAGCCGTCTTTTACTATACCGGGCAAAAAAAGCAAGCCATGGGGACCTATTTTCTGGATATAGAGAGTGGGGAGGCGGTTTATCTTCTGTCGTCGAATTCAGGCCAAAGGATTGAATTTTACGCCATGTCGGACGATGGCCGATATCTTGTTTTCAAGCAGATTTACAGCGGAATTATCCGTGATCTTTCGACAGGGCACGAACGGAAGGCATTCGATGAAAATACACCTGGGTATGCCCACGGTTCCATTCCCATGGACTTTCCCCGTTTGCCTTCTTTCTGGTGTCCCCAAATCATGAGCGCTAAAGGCGATAGGATTTTGCTCATGGGATTTCCCGAGGGAAAATCGACTCCGGAAATATTCATGCTCCATGTGGACCAACAGGATTGATAGATAAAAACCGATGTCTAAAACCAAGTTCAGAAGAAGATTTTGGGTGATTATCGGCGCCCTTGTTCTTCTCATCTGCACAGCGGGAGGAGCCGCCGTCTTGACTCTGGTTCGCTACTCCGGCCGACATGAACGTTCTTGTCGACAGTGTCATCCTTTGATTTATCAGCTGTGGAAAGACTCTAAAGGCCACCCCGCCCAGGAGACGAGCTGCTTTGAATGTCATGCCAACAGTCATCCCATGGTCCCTACGGAATATCTGGCTGATGACAGTCTTACAGCCGACAGATGTCTGGGCTGTCACGAAGATATTCTTGATATTGGGTATGAAATCAAGAAAAAAATCGTCAAATTCAATCACCGTCAGCACATCCATGAAGGGATGGATTGTGTTGACTGTCACCGGTCGGCCGGACATGAATACATGACCGACGGAACCAACAGGCCCTCCATTTTACAATGCCAGGACTGCCACTTCAGGGAATTCGAAGGCCCGCCCAAGAATCAAAAATGCCTCAACTGCCATGACGTCATGCTGGCTCCTGGGAAAGAAAATCCATCAAAAGGACAATGATCACCATGGGTGAGTGAGAAGCGATGCTCAAAACCATAGATATATTTTTAATCCTGCTGACTCTCGTTTTACTTGTCTTGGGAATCCGGCGCAGAATACGGCTCTGGACTGTGGGTCGAGCTTTTGACTCCGCAGGCCTCAACTGGAAAAAATTCAAATCCCTGTTTGTCGAAGGTGTGGCCCACCGCAGAATACTGCGTGACAGATATCCCGGTTTTCTTCATCTCTTTCTTTTCCTTGGCTTCATTTTCCCTCTTCTCATTATTATTTTCACTCAGATCAAGTTTTCGATTCCCCGATTCTTAGCGAATCTCCTGTCCTTGACTTTGGATATGGTGGCTGTGACGGCCATTGTTTCCCTGGGACTGTTTTTTTCCCGGCGCTATATCACCCGTCCATCGAGACTGGACAACCGGCCGGAAGACCTGGCGGTCCTCCTCCTCCTGCTGGCCATTGCCGTCTCCGGACTGCTAATGGAAGGCCTGAGGCTGACCGTGGCGGGCGGGGACATCCATGCCTGGGCTCCCGCCGGACGTTTGATCTCCGGTCTCTTCCGGATCACTGGAATAAACACCGCGACCCTGGGTTTATTATCTATGATCGTCTTCCGTGTCCATTTCTTTCTTGTTCTGGGAATGATTGCCTATATCCCCTATTCAAAAATGTTTCACATTTTCAGTTCTCCGCTGAACATGCTCTTTCGCACTGAGCACCCGAAAGGGATTCTCACTCATATCGACCTGGAGGATGAAGAGACAGAAAGCTTTGGAGTCTCCAAACTGCAGGAGTTCACCTGGAAACAGTTGATGGACCTGGATGCCTGCACGCGATGTGGAAGATGCCAGGACCAATGTCCGGCTCATCTGACAGAAAAACCTCTCTCTCCCAAAAAGCTCATCCAGGATCTGCATGACCATTTGCACGCAGCCGGACCGAAAATTATCCAATCGACGGCGCCGGGTGTACCCCCGGCAGAGTCGCCGGCTTTGGTTAAAGAGGTCATCTCAGAAGACACACTTTGGGCCTGTACAACCTGCCGTGCCTGTATGGAGCATTGCCCGGTGTATGTGGAACACGTGGACAAAATCGTGGATATGAGACGCTATCAAGTGCTCATGGAGAGTCAATTTCCGGAAGAACTTTTAGCTGCTTTCCGAGGCTTGGAAAAAAATTCCAATCCATGGGGCCTGGGTTACGACTCCCGGGCGGACTGGATGGAAGAACTGAACGTCCCCCTCATGGCCGATTTTCAAGGTGAGAATCTTGACTTCTTGTTTTATGTCGGTTGTATCAGATCCTATGACGACCGGAACAAAAAGGTCGCCATGGCCTTAACCAAGATCCTCAATTTCCTGGGTGCGAAATTCGCCATCCTGGGGATGGAAGAAGGGTGCTGCGGCGATCCGGCCAGGAGAGTAGGCAACGAATACCTCTATCAGATGCTGGCCCAAACCAACATCGAAACCTTCAATAAATACAAAATTCAGAGGATTCTCACCACCTGTCCCCATTGTTTCAACACGCTCAAGAATGAATATCCGCAATTGGGATACAGGGCGGAAGTCCAACATCACACCACCTTCCTCCTCGAGAACATCCAGAATGGAAAACTCAAACTGTCTTATCCTCTCCCTAAAAGGATGACTTATCATGATCCCTGTTATTTGGGAAGATACAACGATATATTCGATCCTCCGCGGAACATCATAGGCTCAATCCCATCCACCCGGCTTATCGAAATGGATCGGACTCGACACAGCTCTTTCTGCTGCGGGGCCGGTGGAGGATGGATGTGGATGGATGAAAAAATCGGCAAACGCATCAACGCTCAGCGGCTTGAGCAGGCCCTTGAAACCGACCCGGAGGGGATCGCTACAGCCTGCCCCTTCTGTGTGACCATGTTCAGCGATGCCGTCAAGGACTTGGAACTGGAGTCATCCATCAAGGTTTGGGATATAGCGGAGATCGTCGCCTTTTCCCTTTTTGGAGATCAATAATCAAGCCAGGAGTTTACGGAAGGTTTTGCTGGTCTTATCCACATCATTATCATCGACATCTTTATGGGTAACAAAACGGATCCCCCCTGTCGTTGCCAGCGCCAGGATCTTTTCCTCTCTCAATCGCACCAAGAAATCGGCAATGCTGTAGCTGGGATGGTCGAATCCAAAAATAATGATGTTCGTATCGATGAGATCCGGATCGAGTTTAATCCCCGGCAGTCCGGCGATATTTTCGGCCAGTGTCTTGGCTCGGGCATGATCTTCCGGCAAGCGTTCCCTCATTTCAGAGAGAGCGAGAATACCGGGGGCGGCTATAACGCCAACCTGGCGCATCCCTCCGCCCAAGGCCTTCCTCACCCTGCGCCCATAATCGATGAAGTCCTTCGGGCCAAGCAGGACCGACCCCACAGGAGCGGACAGTCCTTTCGAGAGACAGAACATGATCGAATCACCGATAGCCGCATAGTCCTTGATAT
>CBFDBS010000082.1:0-9611 GCA_965603105.1 uncultured bacterium | reverse complement strand
ATCTGCCAATGCTCTTTCTTTATCCCAGTTTTGGTGATGCTTCCATGCTGTTGAATCCAGTTGACTTGTAAAAAAAATTGAGTTATTATTTCTAATTGTCCTAAAAAAGGAGAGAGAGAGTAGATTATGATTGCGATAAGACTCATGAGACTGGGTGCGAAAAAGAGACCATTCTACCGCATTGTTGCCATCGATTCAAGGAAACCGAGAGAGAGCAAGGCAAAAGACATCATCGGTTATTATGATCCTTTGAAAGAACCCCCCGAGATCAAAATTGACCTGGAGAAGGCCAATTATTGGTTAGAAAGAGGTGCTCAAGCCTCTAAGACAGTCCGATCCCTAATGAAGAGAGTTACTAACCCAGAGAAACTTTCCAATTAACTAACAAAAGGAGGTTACAGTGAAGGAACTCGTAGAGATGATTGCCAAAGCATTAGTTGACAATCCGGATAAGGTACAGGTTTCCCTGTTGGAAGGGGAACAAACTTCAATTCTGGAATTAAAAGTTGATCCGGAAGATTTGGGGAAGGTTATTGGAAAACAGGGAAGAACCGCACGGGCTATCCGAGTTATTCTTGGTGCAGCTGGTATGAAGCTCAAAAGGAGATTCAATCTCGAAATCATTGAAAAAAACTGATTTGCTCAGCATAGGAAAAGTACTCAAGACACAGGGGAGGAGAGGCGAGCTCAAAGTAAAGCTTCACGTTGAGGCTTTGGAAACGCCTTTTTTTTTCAAGGGTCTTTTTTAAGACAAAAGGAATTCTTCAAGAGTTCCAAGTTGAGACTTGTCGGCTCCATAAATCTTTTTATATTATAAAGCTCCAGGGTATTGATACGATTGACTTGGGGTTGGACCTTGTGGGTAAAGAGATCTTCTATCCTGAGGAAGAATTGCTTCCTCTTGATAAAGACAGCTATTATTCCCACCAGTTGGTAGGGTGTCAAGTTTTCACCGTGCAGGGAGAGAAAATTGGCCTCGTCGAAGACCTCATGCCGGTTGCCGAAAACGATCTGTTGATCGTTCAAAGGGATAAAGATGAGGTTCTGATTCCATTCACTCAGTCGATCTGTGTGGATGTCGATACGGAAAAAGGGATCATCGTCATCGATCCCCCCGAGGGCCTTTTGGAATAGGATGAGATTTGATATAATCACCATCTTTCCCGAGATGTTCGGGAGTTTTCTGTCTCATGGCGTGATCAGGAAAGCCCTGGAAAGTGGTCTAGTCGAAGTGAATGTTCATAACCTTAGGGACTTCACTTCCGATAAACATCGCCAGGTCGATGATAGACCATTCGGAGGCAGGCCCGGCATGGTGTTGAAACCCGAGCCGATATTTGCAGCCGTTGAAACCATCCGCCTGGGATCTGAGACAGAAGTTGTGCTGCTGTCACCTCAGGGAGGAAGGTTTGATTCGGCGTACGCAGAGAGGTTGTCGTCCCTGAAACAGCTGATTTTCATCTGCGGCCGGTACGAAGGAGTTGACGAAAGAGTGATTGAGCATCTGGTGACCGAAGAGATTTCCATCGGAGATTACGTTTTGACCGGAGGAGAGCCGGCGGCCATGGTCGTTATGGATGCGGTGTCTCGATTCGTTCCCCATGTGGTCGGGAAGAGAGAGTCGGTTCAAACGGATTCGTTTTCCGCGGATGGATTTGGTGCTCCTCAATTCACGAGGCCCCGAGTTTTTCGAGGCATGAAAGTTCCGGATGTTCTTTTCTCAGGGGATCACAGCAAAATAGAAAATTGGAGGAGGCAGATGTCGCTCAAAAAGACTAAAAGAGTGCGCCCTGACCTCCTTGAAAAAAACTGTCATCTGAAGATATAAAGCGATTGGACAGAATTCAATGAGCGAAAGAGGAATAAGCCATGGATAAAATCAATTCAGTCGAAGAGAAGAATTTAAAAGCCGACATCACGCCCTTCACTGTGGGTGACACCATTAAAATTCATGTGATCATTCGAGAGGGCGAGAAGGAGAGGATCCAGGTTTTCCGCGGCGATGTCATTGCCAAAAGGGGCTCCGGATTGAGCGCCACCTTTACTGTGCGCAAGAATTCCTTTGGGATCGGCGTAGAAAGGATTTTTCCCCTCCACTCCAAAATGATCAAGGACATCGAAGTGGTTCGAAAAGGCAAAGTGAGACGCGCCAAACTTTATTATTTGCGAAAACTCAAAGGAAAAGCGGCCCGGCTTAAAGAAGCCAAATAACCTCCCGTGAGGCGGATAAAGGCAGCAGAGATATTCCTTTCGACATCTGTGTTTGAACTTTTCTCTCCTCTGTTATATCATCCTCTTTCTGTAGGAGATTCTCGAGTGAGGAAATGAGGGTGGCAGACTTCAGTATCGAAAGACACATCATTCAAAAAGGATTCAAAACCATCGCCGGGATAGATGAAGCGGGCCGTGGAGCTCTGTTTGGACCTGTGGTCGCAGCATCGGTCATTTTGCCGAGTTGTTTTATGGCCGATGGACACCCGCCATGGATAAGAGATGTTGATGATTCTAAGCTTCTCTCTCCGAAAAAAAGAAAAACCCTGGCCCGATTGATTTTAGAGCATGCCTCTTCAATTGGCATCGGATTAGCAACTAATGGCGAGATTGACCGACAAAATATATATTGGGCTTCGTTGGAAGCTATGCGGAGAGCTGTAAATCAAATGACTATCGAACCGGAATATCTACTTGTGGATGGATTTCAGCTGGGATCAGTCCCTCTTCCCCAGATGGGAGTTCCTCAAGGCGACAGAAAAAGCACGACGATCGCCGCCGCGTCCATTTTGGCAAAAGTCATAAGAGATGAAATCATCGTTTTTTTGGACAAGGTTTATACGGGGTATGGGCTCGGACGAAACAAGGGATATGGAACCAAAGAGCATTATGACGCATTGAAAAGACTGGGACCTTCGGATTTTCATCGTGGGTCTTTTAACCTGGGAGCATGTGAGTAAAAATGAATTCAAGAAAAGACACGGAAAGCCAGGCAGAAAAGTATGTCAAAAAAGGCAAGTTCAATGAAGCGATCAGCGAATACAAGACGCTTCTGACGGATGGGGAGGAGGACATCCCGATCCGGAACATTATTGGAGATCTCTATGTTAAAGCCGGACAGGAGGAAATGGCCGCGCAGGAGTTCCGGCAAATCGCTCGTCATTATGAAGAAAAGAAAATATTCGCCAAGTCCATTGCTCTTTACAAGAGAATCACCCGACTCGATCCTAGTGATTACACAAGTGCGGAGAAACTGGCGGAGCTTTTGAGTTTTCAGGGATACATCTCCGAAGCAAAAGATGAGTACAAGCGGTTGGCCAAGAAATACGCAGCCGCAAATGAGAATCAAAATGCAATGAAGATGTACCGATTTTTAATCAACCTGGATCACGGGGATGAGGACAGCCGACTTGCCTTGGTCGATATCTATGAGAAGGAAGATCTTATCGAGCAGGCTGTAGAGCAGCTCAATGTGCTTGCTGAATTGAAAATTCATGGTGAGAAATTCAAGGAGGCCAGAGAGCTGCTGGACCGAGCCAGGAATATAGATATCGACCACACTCGAACACTGTTCAACCTCATCGGCCTCTTGAAAAGGGACAAGAAAGACAACGAGGCTCTCTCCCTCGTCAAAAACATACTCGGGAAAGATGAGCAAAACATCAATGCCTTACGGATCTATGGAAATCTGCTTCTCCGAAAGAATGATTACAAGAAGGCAGAGGATATCTTTTCCAAAATCTTGGAAATCAATCCGAATGAAATCAACGCAAGAATCAAACTGGGAACGATCCACATCTATGAAAAAAATTATGATGAAGCGTTTGAGATTTTTGAACCTCTCGTCGATTCCTTCCTGAAGCGAAACAAGGAAGACAAGGCCGTCAGTCTTCTGGGGCTCATTCTGAGAACAAAGGTTATCCATGTGCCGACTCTGGAAAAGATTGCCAAGGTCTATGAAATCAAAAATCAGCCTGAGAAGCTGAGGCTCGTTTATCGAATTCTCCTCAATCAATATAAAAAGGAAGACAACAAGGAAAGAGCCCTCGATATTCTCAGGAGAATGGTCAGCGTCTTTCCTGAAAATGATGTTTACTACAGGGAATACAAAAAAATAAGGAAGGATATGGGTATCAGCGAAGAAGATGATGAAGAGGTTGAATCGATCTTCCAGCAGCAAGACGCCCAGTTGACTCTGGAAGAAAGTCTATCTCAAGCTGACCTTTACATCCAGCAGGGGCTTTTCCGGATAGCCAAACGATTCCTCGAGAGCTTGAGGCTCGATTTCCCAGAAGAACCAATAATTCAACGGAAGCTTGAGGAGATCAAAGAGACCTCATCCGATTCCGATCGGGACAAAATCTCGGAAAAGATGGAAATAATTACTGAGAAACAGGCGGAGATCAAAAAAATCTCAGAAGATAAAGAAAAGGAAGAGCAAGAGAAAGATGAGCAAGAACAGAAAGAGAAAGAGAAGGAAAAGGAAGAACAAGAAGATAAAAAAAGGGAAGAGAAAGAACAGAAGGATAAAGAGAAAGAAGAGCAAGAACAGAAAGAAAAAGAGAAGGAAAAGGAAGAACAAAAAGATAAAGAAAGGGAAGAGAAAGAAAAAGATGAGAAAGACAAGGAAGATAAGGTGACGGAAGATATTGAGAAGGACAAGAAACAGGGGGAAGACATCGTGCTCGAAGAATCCGCTCAGGAAGAGGAAATCGTATCGGAAGAAGATTTGGTGTCGGTTGCGCATATTTTTGCAGACACGGACATTATTCCCTTCTCTTCACCGGAAGACGAGACCGTTGACTTTTTTGACTTGGCTGAAAGAATCAATGAGGAATTGGAGGCCATAGAGGATGTCATGTCTCTCCAAAAGGAAAGGATCTCTTCGACTTCCGAAAAGCCTCTGCAAGAAATCATTAAAGAGTTCAGGAAGGATTTTTCCGAGAGGATGCATGAGGCCAGCGATGAGAGTCGCTACAATCTCGGTATTGCCTTCATGGAACAGGGATTATATGATGAAGCCATAGATGAGTTCAAACTGGCCTCACGAGAAAGCTTTCTGACAGTCGATTGTTTTCTATCCATCAGTTTCTGTTTCCAGAGTAAAAAGAATTATGGAGAAGCCATCAAGTGGGTCCAAAAAGCCATGGATATTTCAGAGAAGGACTCGACTCAATTTTATTCTCTTAAATACGAGCTGGCTTCTTTGTTCGAGGCAATGGGAGAATACCTCAAGGCCATGCAGACCTTCATCGAAGTGAAGGAATGGAAGTCCGACTTCAGAGATGTGGGTCAAAGATTGAAGAATGTGGCCACGAAGATCAAATAAGAGACGGAGTCCTCAATCTTCCCTCTTTAATGAGCCTCCCTTTTCCTAAACTCTTCCGGATTGAACCCCGGGGCTGAGATTCTTCGGCCTTTCCATTCGTTATTCTTACTGGAGAAAGAGTTGAGAAAGCCTTATTTCTGAAAGCGAAACGGCCTTTCTTCTCGACTTACCAAGCATGGTCGCCAAAATTATCGGAGAGAGTCCATCTATCCGTCGCGTCAATCTTTTGATCGATAAGGTCAAGGACAGCGATGTCCCGGTGTTTATCCGCGGAGAGAGCGGCACGGGAAAGGAATTGGTTGCCAGGGCCATCCACGAGAAAAGCCGAAGAAGCCACGGCCGTTTCGTGGCTGTTAACTGTGGCGCGTTACCTGAAAATCTGCTGGAAAGTGAACTGTTCGGTTATGTGAGGGGAGCCTTTACCGGTGCCTTCAAAGACAAGCAGGGATTGATTGAAGAGGCCGAAGGAGGGACATTTTTCCTGGATGAGATTGGAGATCTCTACCCCCATCTTCAAGTCAAACTGCTCCGGGTTCTTCAGGAAAAAGAAGTCAGACGGGTTGGGGAAACCCGGTTGCGCAGAGTCGATGTGCGGTTCATTAGCGCCACTCATAGAAATATCGAAGAGGAAGTTCGACGGGGGGGCTTCCGAGAAGATCTGTATTACCGTTTGAAAATACTGACCATCGAGATTTTTCCACTCCGGAAGAGGAAGGAGGACGTTTTTCCTCTCGTGCAGCACTTCATGCGTCGCTATCAAGAGGACACGCCTGGGGAGAGAGCCGTGTTTTCATCACAGGCTATGGTCCGGTTGATGGACTATGCCTGGCCGGGGAACGTCAGAGAGCTTCAGAACGAAATCCAGCGCTGCCTGGTCCTGAGGGACGGGCAGCGGGTGATCTCTTCTGAGCTGCTTTCTCCAAGGATTTGTCATCAGGAGGAGAGAGAGGAAGAGAACACATGTGATTTTTTCCGGGCCAAGGCGGAATTTGAAAAGACATTTGTCCGCCAAGCGTTGCTTCAATTCAATTACAACAGGATCAAAACGGCCCAGGAGATCGGAATAAGCCGACAAGGATTATTCAAGCTCATGAAACGGCACAATATCACCGCTCCGAACTCCTTGAGAATCGGAAATTCAGACGAGTGCCGCAAGGACGATTAGAGGGATTTATCCTTTCGATTTTGAGGATCCTCAAACCAGGGGGATCTGTTGCTAAAATTCATGTTTTTTGATAAATTTCACCTGAGATGACCAAGTCAAAGGAAAAATCCAGCGTCTTTCAGGTTGATTGTCCAAGCTGTTCTGCCCAGCTTTGGATCGATCCCAAATCCGAAGCCGTGATTGAATCGGAAAAGGGGAAAGTGAAAAGAAGCTCTTTGGATGAACTGCTCCTCAAGGAGAAGAAAAAGAAGGAGGAGGCCGACAAAAGATTTACGGCTACGGCAGAACTTGCCAAGGAGCGGCAGAAAAAAGCAAGAGAGAGATTCGAGAAGGCTTTGACTGAAGTGGATCAAGAATAGAGATAAATAAAGAGGGTATTCTTCCATTTCTAATAACCGCTCCCCTTATCAGCTTCCTATTTGTGTTTCGTCCTCCCGTATTTTTGGAGCCATGGTCCATTTTGTGAAACCGAAGACGGCCAGGATAATGACCGCCAGGTAATTCATGATCGCCCAGGGGGCGTAGGAGAAGGTTGGGACTTCTAGTGTTCCGGTGATATAGACGCCGGCCATGCTCCAGGGAATCAGAGGGACGATGATGGCTCCGCTTTCCTCGATGATTCTGGAAAGGTTCTTGGCTGCCAGACCTTTTTCTTGGTAGACGGGAGCCAGAAGTTCGCCAGGGATGATCATCGACAGATAAGAGCTTCCGGTCACCAGTGCCGTGACGATGGACGTGGAAATGGTCGTCAGCACGATGCTCCAGACCTTGTTGGCAAAGGTCATGACTCGGTCGAGGATCACGGACAAGAGCCCGGTTTTTTGCATAATCCCCCCAAAACTGAAGGCAGTGAAGGCCACCAGCTGGGTTTCCATCATGCTCATCATGCCCCCTCTGGAGATGAGCTGATCGACGCGGTCGATCCCTGTGTTGGCTTGGAAGCCCGTATTGAGGGCGCTGGCGATTTCAGGGATGGAAGCCTTCTGGAAAATGACAGCCAGGATCCCGGCCACGAAGGAAGAGAGCAGCATACCCGGGATGGTCGGTTTTTTTGTGGCCGCAAAATACAAGACGATGACCATGGGCAGAAGAAGGAGTATGTTGAAATTGAAATTCTCTTTCAAGGTCGTCATGATCAAAGTCATCGTTTCGGATTCGACGGTTTTGGCTTCATAACCCAGCCCGATCAAAAAATAGATGAAGAGTCCGATCAACCAGGCCGGTGTGGCCGACCAGAGCATATGTTTGATGTGGTCGAAAAGATTGGATCCCGCAGCAACCGGAGCAAGATTGGTCACATCGGAAAAGGGAGACAACTTGTCCCCGAAATAGGCACCGGCAACAATTGCTCCCGCAGCCGGGCCTGGTGGAATTCCCAGTCCAAGGGCTATACCCATGAAAGCCACTCCCAGAGTTCCGATCGTACCCCAGGACGTTCCCGTAGCGATAGATGTCAAGGAACAAACGAAGCAGGCCGTGACCAAGAAAAACTTGGGTGAGATCAACTTGAGACCGAAGTAGATGATCATGGGAATGGTTCCTGATGAGATCCAGGCGCCGATGAGAATTCCCACGCAGAGCATGATCAGGATTGCGGGCATGGCTTTGTGGATGCTGTCGACAATGCCCCTCTCCATATCCTGCCATTTGAAACGGAGTATCAAACCCAGGATGCCGGTTAGAAAAGCGGCTGCCACAAGAAGCACTTGCGGCCTGATTTTATAGATGCCGTAGCCTATGCCGAGCAAAAGGGCCATAGAAATCATCGGAATAAGCGCTACACCCAGGCTCGCTTTTTTAGGGGTTTGTTTTTTTTCTTTTGAGCCTTTGTTCATGTTCCGGTCCTCTTTATTTGAATTTTGAATCCAGTGGTTCAGGGGGTCAAAGGTTGGAATGTCCCTCTGGCTACTCGATGGCCGTCTTTCATCATCGGCCGTCCTCTAGCCAGGACATCCGTCAAGTTCATGTTCTTATCGAAAAAAATCAGGTCGGCATCTTTACCCTCTTCGATTCTCCCCTTGGCATCGAGTCTGTAGAACTCAGCGGGATTTGTCGAAAAGATTTTGAGACCCTCCTCGAAAGGGAGGACCTCGGTCTTGACCAAATGGACGAAAGTGGTGAACAGATTTTTCTGAGTGGCGATCGTCAATCCGGTAAGGTTCCCGTCGCTATCGAACACCGGGAGGCTGCCGTTGCTGTCCGAGCTGACCGTGATTCTCTTCAACTCAGCCCCTTTTTCTTGAAACCGCAGCACAGCTTCGGTGATGCTGATGCCTCCATGACCCTCTGATTCTGGATTCGAGAGGGTCGTCAGGTCTGCGTATCCGCCGCGCCGGACAAACTCGATAGCCTCATCGAGAAGGCTTGGATTCCTGTTCACATGGGTGGGGATTAGCTGAGTAATGGGGATTTCGGTCTCCTCGATCAGCCGGAAGAACATCTCCAATCCTCTGGATCCGTCACCGAGGTGGCAGTGGAGGATTCCCGCCTTTCCTCCCAGCATTCCTCCTACCCGGCATTCCGCTGCCAGCCGGGCGAATTCGTCAAAAGTGGGTTGAGAAGATCTGTGGTCGGAGACGGCGATTTCGCCGGCACCGATAACTTTATCGATGAGGATGAGATCGGAGCGGACGCTTCCGGTAAGGGTTAAAATTGGAATTTGATAGGAACCGGTGAAGATAAAGGTTGTGATCCCTTCCTCATCCAGGGCCATGGCTTTGGCCAGTAGGGATTCCATGTGTCGGGTTGTTCCATCCGTGCCCAGACAACCGATAAGGGTGGTTACACCGCTTGAGATGGAGTCTTCGAGAGACAATTCAGGAGCTCGGGTAGTGGGTCCTCCTTCTCCGCCACCCCCCAGGATATGGGCATGGCTGTCGATAAGGCCGGGGGCGATAATCTTATCCGAAACATCCAGGATATCGACCTTCAGTCCTTCTATTTTGATCAAATCCGGTTCAGAGATACAACCGATCTTGCTGTCTAGGATAAGAATGTCTTTTTTGCCTAGGGGATGGGGAGCATAGACTTTGCCTCCCTTGATCAGCGTTATCATCTCGTCCTCCTCATGAGCAGAAGGTAAACTATCACGAATGGTGTCAGTTTTCAACGAAGGCTTTTCTCCTT
>CBFDBS010000081.1:0-9676 GCA_965603105.1 uncultured bacterium | reverse complement strand
ATGAACCAGTCCGAATCGACCATGTCATCACGGCGCCCGAGGCGGCCCTTGATCAGCTCCGGCTCGGAATCGTAGAGACAGGCGGCCACATAAAGAGCGTTGTCATCATAAGCCACCCAGACTTTTGTTATTTCAGTCGGTTGCTCTCCGTCATGAGGATCGGACTGGGTAAAATCCGAATACCCGATGATCTGCCAAACGGATTCATTCAATACACCATCGATCGTGATCGGTAGTTCCGTGCGAACGGCCCGAACGACCTTTTGGGGCTGTGGATCCGGGGTTTGGGCACTCATCAAGAGCGGGAAAACTATCATTAACAAAATCGCAGCAGTTTTCTTCATGTCATAACTCCTCCCTCCATCCATTATCACACTTGTATACGCACTCCCTCTCTGATTGTTTCATACTAATGAGTACGGAATTATCGAGACAAAAGTTGATGAAGATGATAAAAATCTATTCCATCCTCTAATTCCACTCATCCGAAGAAGAAACAAAGCAATAATCATGCCAGGTTGCTCTCTTAGAGAAGAAAGCATTTGTGAAGGCTTAAAATTGTCAAGAAACCGTCCGCAAGCAATACAGCCGCTGTCTGTAATCGGACACTCATTCACCGCGTCTCATGAGGCATCAACAGGCTAAATGGCTGTATTTGAATCAATTCAAAACAGTCACATTGAGAACTAATTTCATTATCTCCCCAATTCACCAGCTGGAATACTCCGCTTCCCTATGGAATCCGTGGAGAACACTTAGAAAAAAAGAACCAAAGATTTCAACCTCCCCCTCTTCAATGTGTAAAAGTCTTTAACTCTCCTAAAGCCTGAGGGAGAGTCAGGTCGGCATATTTTTTTTAAATTCAAACACATAGCTAATATTCTTGACAGTATCTAAATGTTTGACAGCCATCTTCTCCAAGTGGTGCCCCTGCAGCCTCACTATGTTCTTTCAGCCTTCTGAACCGTTGATCCATCCTGCTAGGGCTCCAAATTTAAAAAAAATCTTAAAGAGTGAGAAAATTTGACTTGAAAAGCACTCTATATATATAAGTGAATCAGTGAGAAAAAGGATTCACTGCTCCTCCCCATCATGTGAACAGACTTGAACAAAAACGAGGACAGGATCAAAGTCAAGGAGTTGGAAGAAGTTCTGGACAAGTACACCCATTTCATCCTCTTCCAGATTCAAAAATTCTCGCCTCAGCAAAAAGGGATCGATCCCGATGATATTTTCCAGGATGTCAAAATCAAAATTTGGAAAATCCTGAACGATGAGAAAAAAATCGAGAATTATGCGTCTTATATAAAGAAGATTGTGGATTCCTCCGTCATCGATCAATTAAGACGCATGCGGAGGGAGGAACATATTCTCTATTCCGAGATGCAAAGGAGAATCGCAGAGAAGAGAAACATCTATAAAAGGGACGAGATAGACGAGGGGAAACTGAAAAAAATATTAGAGCAAGCTTTGGACTCTCTCCTGGAATCCAGGCGGAAGGCGGTCAAACTTTACCTCCTCAATATGAGCCTCGAAGAAATCTCCGAATTCTTCAGATGGAGCCGCCACAAGACCCGGAACCTGCTATACAGGGGATTGAAAGATTTGAAACAAACGCTGAAGGAAAGAGGAATCGAGTATGAAGATCCGTCTTGATGAATTGCGGGAGCGATATGTTTCCTGTATCACAGACCGCACTTCAGTGAACCGGGAAAACTGCCCATCACCCGAGGAAATCAATGACTGTCTCCGCGGTTCGGCGACAAAAAGAAAGAAGAACCGCCTCGTCGAACACATCACCCACTGTTCTTTTTGCCTGGAGGAGTTCCAATTTGTTCTTGAAGCACGGAGACAAGAAACAGAATTGAAAAAGGGGATAGAAAGGCGATATGGTTTACCCTCCTTTCGAATCCGAAAATCCAAGGAAAAGAACGCTGAGTATTTCCGTCTCCGCAGGAAAATCCTTCCCTTCTCAGTCAAAAAAACGCGGCTGACTGCGGCTTTTACGGCCGTTGTTTTGCTGACAGTGGCCGGAACACTCTATTTTTCATTGAACAGGAAACAAAGTTTTCGGACACCTGGCCAGCAGATCATTAAACCTATTCACCCTATCAATAAAAAAGTCATTAAGACGTCTTTGCTTTTCCGCTGGAAAAAACAGGAAGGGACCGAATACTATATCTTCGAACTGTTCGACGAGACTCTCTTTCCTCTATGGAAAAGTCCAAAGATCCTTAAAAACTCTATCCAACTCCCTCCGCCTGTTGCCGATAAGCTTGTGCCGGGCAGCACATGCTTCTGGTTTGTCACAGGTTTTTCGGCCCAAGGACAAAAAACAGAATCTCCTCTAACCCCCTTCATCATAAAAAAATGATCAATCCCTTTTGGCGGGATTAGAGGAAAATCCCGCTTCTCGACCGCCAGGCGCTGTCTAAAGACTTATCTATTGACGATCGTTGTCGAAAAATCTCCATTGAGTACATAAGCCGCCCAGAAAAAGGGATGGGAAAACCTCGATTGGATCATTTCGAGCTTAGCCAACCGAAGGGCGTAGGCTTTGGGGTGCCCGTTGACCAGGTTTTTATAGAAGCGGATCATGAACTTCGCCGTCGTCCTGTCCTGGATTCTCCATATTGAGGTCAACACCGTCCTCGCTCCGGTGTAGAAAAAGATTCGCGGCAAGCCGAGGATTCCTTCCGCCGATTCCATTGTTCCCTTTGCAGTCTGACAGGCGGAAAGAACGACCATCTCCGCCGCCACCCTTAGGCTGTAAATCTCACGAACCTGCAGGAACCCATCCTCTTGACTGTTTTTATCCTGAGACAAGACTAGAGCTGAGCGGAAAGGTGACTGCTCATCCAGAAATCCATGGCAGGCAAAATGAATGATCGTGTAGTCCTGAAGTGGAAGATTTTTAATGGCCTCCTCACTGGCTTTACCCCCTAGAAGAACTCGCCTTTGGTCCCTGTCAAAAAGCCTGGCGATTTTCCGGGCCTCTTTACCGGAATGAGGGAGAGGCACCATTTTGAATCCCTGATTGATGTAAAGCTCCTCCGAAACCCCACAAGGGAGGAGAGGATCACGAACCCCCTCTGGACTCGTATCGAGGGAGGGACTTCCGAAGGCCAGAAAGCTGAGCGGCTTGGAATCTCCTTTCTCTCTTTTCAAAAGAGCATACAAGGAAGAACAAGAAGGCGCATAGGCCATGGAAAACCTTTGGATGAGGTATTTCCCTTCTTCTGATTCTCTCTCTCCAGTCGAGACAAGAGTTTCAAAGGGAAGATAATAGAGGATTCCATCAGGAATGATGATCAGATTCTCGATGGTTGAAGGGAGGACATTGTCTGCTGGAGCAAAAAAGACATCATAGAGCCGGCGGGCGGCCGGGCGCCCTCTGAACTGACCCTTGGGAGGCTCGGAGAGAATCTTCAAATACGCCCGCAGCATATTCACGACCGCTTCTCGGCAGGGGAGAGGAAAGATCTCAGCCCGGGTGTTATTGATCACCAAGCCAAATGACGCCTCCTCTCCCAGAAAATACTCAACTATAGCCGTCCGGTCATCCAAGAGATCGGACTGCACGCTCTCCAGTCGGCTCGGTTCCGGTTCCAGCAGGCTGAAAACGTTGGGATTTTCAGTTCGTATTCTGGCTAACAGCATCAGGTATTCCTCTTCGGCCTGGCGCATCCGGTTTCGCAGTTTCTGCCTCTGGTCCCCGCTCAGATCGGGCTCGGACAAACCGTGGACACATTGTGAGATAAGAGAAGTGATTTCTCTTTCCCTCTGCACCAGCTCGGGGCCCAGTTGTCTAAAGACATCCACTCGAGATTCTCCCAGACTCTCCAGAAAAGCCCTTGCTTTTGCCCGTTCGATGACATGGAAGATTTCACTTGTCAGAGCGGGTGAAGCCGAGCCCCGGCCCGAGGTGTAAAGCAGATTGATGAACGATTCATAAATTTTGATTTTATCTCTGGCGAAACCCGCTTTGAAAGCGTCCAGAGATATTCTGCTTCTGATCTGATCGACATAGGTCAAGGCCTGGGCATAGCAGTCCAAAGCTAAGGCAGCCCTGTCCTCTCTCTCATAACTCTGTCCTAATCCATAAAAGGCCTCCCAAAGAATGTATCCCCGCTCGATAAGAAGCCCCATCTCGATGGCCTCTTTATATATTTTCTCCGCTTCCCGATAAACACCCATCTTCAAGTAGAGACCGGCTATGTTGTTCAAAACCATGCACCTGGCCTCCATGTAGGGGAATCCCTCTGTCAACTGAAGGGCAGTGTGGAAACATTGGAGCGCACGATCGAAATCCTCAGCAAAGGAATGAACAACTCCGATGTTGTTCAAGACTTCGATTTCTGTTTTGACGTCCCGGGCGTTCCTGGCCATCTTCAAAGATTCCAGATAGAAACTCAACGACTCTTCCAGGAGTTTCCGATTTCCCGTTGAAAGGCTGTTCAGACGGAACGTCGTCCCGATATTGTTCAAATCCTGTGAGATGAAGACTTCATTTTCCAGCTCGATATCCAGCGCCAATGCCTGTTTCAGGTGATCGAGAGATCGGTCGAAGTCACCGATCCTGCGGTAGAGGATGCCGATGTTGTTCAAGCTGGCTGACTCATCGGACTTATCCCCGATTTTCCTGGCGATTTCCAGGGCTTGCTTGTAATGGATCAAGGCCTTCGAATAGTCCTCGATCTTTTGATAATAGAGCCCGATATTGATCAATCCTTTGGCCTCTTCCCTTCGATGATGAAGTGTCCTGGCTATATCCAAGGCTCTCAAAGTCGTGGCATAGAATTCGGGGAGCCGGAATAGCGCCCAGTAGGTCAAGCTGAGCTGCCGGCAGCATTTCAACTCATGTTCCAAGCTCCCTTTTTGCCGGGACAGTTCGACCGCTTTGACGAAGGACCGGAGGGATTCTTCATATCTGCTCTCGGCTCTGAGTTCTTTCCCCTCGGTGTAGGATCTGAAAATTTCAAAAAAGTCTCCGCCGTCTTGGATCAGCGACTCCCATTGGAGTTTACGGGCAAGGGAAACAGTCTGTGTCAGGGACGAAAAATAGTCTTCCATTCGGCCGATATTCCAATAGATCAGACCGATCTTGCAAAGACAGTTGGCCTCGGATCGCACATCCTCTGCCTTCCGGGCAAAATCCAGGCATGTTTTGAAGGTCTTCAAGGCCTCATCATAGAGTCCTTTTTGATACTCGGCCTCTCCATCGGCCAGAAGCGAATCCAGCGCTTCGATTGAAAATCGCTGATGGGGATAAACGGCGAACTGATTTCGGAGCCAGGCAGGAGTGAAAAAGACCACTAGAAAGAAAAAAATCCCTGTCAAGATCCGTCTTTGATTCATCCCCTGTTTCGGCATATTTTTTATAGCCATACTTGAGTCCTATGTCAAGACTCTCTTCTCTATCGGGCAAAGTGAAGTTGCAATTTAAAGACGGTTCATCTACCATCATATTCTCACTCACCACAAGGAGATGGGGCAGATGAAATTAGCAAGTTCAATCCTCTTCACTTTGTTGATCTTTTGTTTCGCCGTTTTTTCCTCTGAAAACCGGCCCCGGTTGCGGGAATTCGGTCTCAAAACGGGAATTTTGACGCCCGGTCAATTGAACGCCATAACCGATGTCGAAGGGGTAAAAATCGGGCATGTCACATTGATCGAGGGCGAAAACGTCCGGACCGGAGTCACGGCCATTCTTCCTCATGGCGGCAACGTCTTCCAGGATAAAGTCCCGGCAGCCGTCTATGTGGCCAACGGCTATGGAAAAATGACCGGCGGTGCCCAAATCGAAGAGCTTGGGAATATCGAAACGCCCATCATCCTGACCAATACGCTGAGCGTTCCCACGGCCGCCAATGCTCTCATCTCCTACACACTCAGTCTTCCCGGAAATGAGAGGGTCGCTTCCGTCAATGCCGTGGTCGGAGAGACAAACGACGGCGGGCTCAATGATATCCGCGGACGCCACATCGGAGAACAACACATCATCGAAGCCATAAAGAAGGCAGCCTCCGGTCCCGTAGAAGAAGGAAGTATCGGAGCAGGTACAGGAACCGTCTGCTACTCATACAAAGGAGGCATCGGGACTTCCTCCCGCACCCTTCCGGAATCCCGGGGAGGTTACACGGTTGGAGTGCTGGTGCAGACCAACCACGGAGGCATCCTCCAAATCAATGGCTATCCGGTGGGCATCAAATTGGGCCGGTATTATATGAGCAACGATGTCGAAGAGGTTTCCGAAGGATCGTGCATGGTGGTTGTAGCCACAGATGCGCCGCTTGACAGCCGCAACCTCAAGAGGCTGGCCAAACGGGCACTCCTGGGAATTCCGAGGACGGGCGGTTTCTATTCCAACGGAAGCGGAGATTTTTGCATAGCCTTCTCCACGGCACCGGGACTGCGGACGCCTTACCGGACAGAAGCAGAAACACAGCAGATCGAGATCCTGTGGAATCATCAAATGTCTCCTCTGTTCCTGGCAGCGGCCGAGGCGGCCGAGGAAGCCATCCTCAACTCACTCTTCAAAGCCCAGACTATGGAAGGCAACGGACGCCGCATCGACGCCCTTCCCCTTGATAAGATCCGGGAGATAATGAAGGAAGATCCCCTGAAATGAAGAAAACTATCGGGATTCTGGGCGGACTTGGTCCCGAAGCCACCGCCCATATGTACTCTCTAATTATCAAACACACCAAAGTGCTCAAGGACCAGGATCACATCCGGACAATCATTTACAGCAATCCCGAAGTTCCTCCGAGGACGGAGGCCATCCTGAAGCAAGGGCCGAGCCCTACGCCCATGTTTGTAGAGGGAATGAAAATCCTGAAGTCAGCAGGAGCTGATTTTGTGATTTTACCCTGTGTGACAGCCCACTTCTTTATGCCCGAAGTCCTGGCTCACGTGGAATTCCCATTTTTGAGCCTCATAGAAGAGTCCCTCCGCTGGGCACAGGAGAAGATTCCCGGACTGAAAAAAGTGGGATTGGTGGCCAGTACCGGAACGCTCGTTTCCAGACTCTTTCATGATGCTTTTAACAGCGCCGGAATCGAAGTTTTCTCTCCAGACGACCAGGATCAGGAAAGGGTGATGGAAGCCATCTTCTCCACAGAGGGGATCAAGGCGGGAGTCACCTCGGGCCGGCCGAAAGATCTGGTGGTCAACACAGCCAGGAAACTTGTCGCCAGGGGAGCTGAGGCTATCATCGCCGGCTGCACGGAAATTCCGCTCGTCCTTAAGTCGGAAGATATCTCTGTTCCTCTCATCGAGCCCATGGAGATTACCGCAAAAAAGAGCATTCTTGATGCCGGATACGAAGTGAGATAATTCAGGCATGCAAGGTGATGGATAAACAAAAGAACAGTATCCGGAAAAGAATCCAGGACTTTTTTGTCCGCATATTCCGGGCTCAAGCGGAGGAGAAAAGTCGAGAACCGGAAAAATCTCCGCCCGATTCTTTCGATCTATCGGGGATGCTTGAAAAAGAAATCTCGCCTCTGAATGATCCCATCTGGCGCCTTCTTCTTCTCATCCTCGGGGGAAGTTTTCTGACCTGGTTTTTTTCCCACCTTTTCGGCCTGAATTCTTCTCTGTCGATCTGGTTCATCTCCATTGTCGCCCTGGCCACCTTTCTCACAGCCGTCCGTATGCTGCTCTTAGTGGCCAAGCTGAAAAAATTCTGGAGAGTTTTCCTGGCCATCGGATTTGCCTTTCTTCTTCTGGCGGTTTTTGTCCCGGAGTTTGTCATTGTCGCCGGCTCCATTGCCTTTGTTTTCCTCCTCTTTCGCAAGTACAAACCGTATAGACACCTGACCTCCCGCCGCCGAGCCGCGCTCTTTATGATGGGACTGATCGTTTTCCTTTTGATGACAGCAGGTTTTTCAAACAATCCCTCAAATGTCGCCACTGAGACCACCGAAGGTTTTCGAACTCTCAATACGTTATCTTTGGATGCATCACCAAGATTTGAAGACAACCTCGCCCTGTTCGGAATCTGGACTCTCCGTCTTTTCTGGTTTTTCACCCTCTTCAACCTCTTCTTCGGCATCCGGCTCCATTTTATGAAGATCAGGCCTAAACTGGCTATCAGCTCTTTCCTGATAACGGTTGTGCCGGTTCTCTTGATCTTGTTGATGAGCATCTTCATCATTTACAGCACAATCGGTTTGAACCGGGCCATTCGTAGCCAGAGCATTCTTCTCGACTGGGCGGAATTCGGAGCCAAAAATCCTGACTTCATCCCCGCTCTCACCAGCCGTTCCTTTGTCTATGGAAGGGATGCGGAGGAGGTGAACACAAGAGGAGATTCTCCGAGGTGGGTGTCCGAATTCCTCCAAGCTGCCGGAACGGAGAATTCCTCAGCCACAAAGAGCCTAACAACTGAAAGGGCAACCTATCTTTGGATCGATCAGGAACTCTGGCTTGTCCACTTCGGGGGTGATATCGCCCGGAATTTTAAGGTCACAGCCGGCCTGGTGGATGAAAGCGTTATGAACCGGCTGGCTTCGATCCTCCACAGCGATGTGAAACTCTCTCTGACCAATCCGATCAGTTTTTCCGCTCTGGGAAAAGAGAAAATCGTGGGTTTTAAGACCGATGATGCGGAGCCCCTGAAAAAGGAAATCGAGGGGAAATACTTATCTCCGGGAAAGAGCCAAACACTGCCGGAGACAGCCGACATCTCCATCTGGCAGCAAAGACTCTACTCGGGGATGACTCATCTGGATGTAACGGCTCTGTCCGAGGGAAGATTCCAGGATTTCAGCCTCCTTCTTCTCACCGAAGGGAGCGTGGCCAGTCTTTTTCGGGACATGTTCTCGGCAAGAAATCCGTTGAGCCTGGTGGTCGTTGCCGGGCTTATCACCATGGCCTTCGTGTTGATTCTGCTGGAAGCTTTCGCCCTCTATTTCGGGATGCGGATCACAGTAGGCATCACTTCCGCGGTTAGAGCCCTGCACAGAGGAACCCGCCGCATCGCCCAGGGCGACCTGAAAACGCAGATTCAAATCCCCAATGAAGATGAGTTGGGCGACCTGGCCTCATCCTTCAATGAGATGACGGGCGCCATCATCACAGGACAGAAAGAGGCCCTGGCGAGGGAACACCTGGAAAGAGAGCTCAAAACGGCCCGCGAAATTCAGGAAAGGCTCCTCCCGCACGAAATGCCCCAGGTGCTGGGATTCGAAATATCAGGTATCAACCTTCCCAGCCTGCAAGTCGGAGGAGACTATTTCGATTTCCTCGAGCTTGAGTCCGGATATCTGGGGATTGCCATTGCCGATGTCTGCGGAAAAGGAATACCGGCCGCTCTCCTCATGGCCAACCTCCAGGCCAGTTTGCATGGGCTGGCGATAGAGCCTGGAGAGGTGGCGACTGTCATCACTCGTATGAACGACCTCCTTGTCAGATCCACTGATCCGCACATGTTCGCTACTTTTATCTACGGAGTTCTCGACCGCCGCCTTTCTTCATTCATTTCGACCAATGCCGGACACAATCCCCCTTTTCACTTCCGGTCCGACGGGCAGCACAAAAGGCTAGGACCCAACGGCCTGATTATAGGCTTTCTGCCCCATCAAAAATACACTCAGATAACCACCAAAATCGAACCGGGGGATGTTTTAGTCCTCTATACGGACGGGATCACGGAAGCCATCCGGAACAC
>CBFDBS010000080.1:0-9718 GCA_965603105.1 uncultured bacterium | reverse complement strand
GCTATCTGATCAGCCTGATCGGTTCCTTTATCGGAGTTATCGCCCTGGCCGTGATTGTCAAATGGTGGGGATACGGTTTTGTCGACGGTCTCCAGGCGGGCGCCTTTTTCAGCTTCGCCTTTATCGTAACCTCTTACTTCTCCGGCGATGCCTTTGAGAAACGGCCCGTCTCCTTGACTCTGATCAATGCCGGCTATCGGTTCGTTTACTATTTAGTCTGCGGCGGCATTCTCGGTGTTTGGCACTGAAAGCCGATCACTCCTGTACTCGTCTTTCTAGATGCAGCGGTTTGAGTTTCAGATATTTTGTAAAAAAATTCCAGTTTGAGAACATTTTAATAATTCCGAGATATTCAGTTTTTCATGGTTTTCTGATATAAATGGAACTAGGGAGAACACAATGACTGATCAGATGAACAGCAAATATTACATCGATCTTGAGGATATTTACGGAGCCAATAATTATCATCCTCTGGATGTGGTTATCAGCAGAGCCAAAGGAATCTGGGTCTGGGACAATGAGGGGAACAAATATCTCGATTTTCTCAGCGCTTATTCGGCGGTCAATCAAGGACACAACCATCCCCGAATCATCAGAGCTTTGAAAAAGCAGGCAGACAGGGTGACTCTGACATCCCGGGCTTTTCGGAATGACCAGTGGCCCCAGCTGGCCAAGGAGATATGTGATCTCACCGGCTATCAGATGGTTCTTCCCATGAACTCCGGGGCTGAGGCTGTCGAAACAGCAGTCAAAGCTGCGCGGATGTGGGGCTATCAAAAAAAAGGTATCGCCGAGGACAGGGCCGAAATTATTGTCTGTACGGACAATTTCCATGGAAGGACAATCACTATCATCGGTTTTTCGACCGAGGCCCTTTATAGAAAGAATTTTGGCCCCTTCACGCCCGGCTTTGTTGTCGTGCCCTATGGGGATACGAAGGTCCTTGAAAAAGCCATTCAACCCACTACGGCAGCATTTCTGGTCGAGCCCATTCAGGCAGAGGCAGGGATAAAAATCCCTCCCCCAGGATATTTGAAAAAAGCCAAAGAAATATGCGAGGCGAATAACGTTCTTTTTATGGCCGATGAGATCCAAACAGGCCTGGGAAGGACAGGCAAGCTCTTTGCCAGCGAGCATGAAAAAGTGAAGCCCGATGTACTCATCGTCGGCAAATCTCTTGGCGGTGGAGCCTATGCGATCTCGGCTGTGCTCTCCAGCCGCGAAGTTCTCGGATTATTCCAACCGGGGTCTCACGGGTCTACGTTCGGCGCCAATCCTTTAGCCTGTGCAGTCGCCAGAGAAGCGCTCCAGGTGCTGGTGGATGAAGAGCTTGTGGAAAGGGCGGCTGAGTTGGGGACTTTCTTTCTCGAAAAATTGATGACCATCCACAGTCATCACATCAAGGAGGTCAGAGGCGCTGGCCTTTTGATCGGCATAGAACTCGAGCCCGAGGCGGGCGGAGCAAGGCGGTTCTGTGAAGCGCTGAAAGAAGAAGGGCTCCTCTGCAAAGAGACACATGAGAATGTCATCCGCTTCGCTCCTCCACTAGTTATCAAACAGAAAGAGTTGCTTTGGGCTTTCAAAAAAGTTAAAAAAGTTTTTAAAGATCTTGACTGAAAACGAAGGACCCTTGTTTGTGCAAGAGGATTCGAGTATTTTTTTCTTCGAGGGAGTTCGAAAGTGATAAAAAAACAGTTTTTTCTATGGATAGCTTTGGTTGGAATTGTACTGGCTGCAAGCTGCATCATCTTTGTTCCCTATCCTGAAGGCCAACCCGGCTCAGTGGGGGACACGTATTATGATGATTACGGCTACTCTAATTTCTATGATTCCCTCTCCCCTTATGGTGTTTGGGTCCATCATCCACCTTACGGATATGTTTGGATACCGCGGATTTCCCGGCCCGGCTGGCGTCCGTATACAGACGGACGGTGGGTTTGGACGGAATATGGTTGGACCTGGATTTCCAGCTGGGATTGGGGTTGGATGGCTTTCCATTATGGCCGTTGGAATTGGGATGCGGGTTTCGGATGGTATTGGGTACCTGACACGGTCTGGGGGCCAGCCTGGGTGACTTGGAGGTGGAGTAACCTGTTCATCGGATGGGCTCCGCTGCCGTCAAATGCTCATTTTGTTTCCGGTGTCGGTGTTCAGTCCATACCGTCCGGATTCCCGAACACGTATTGGGTTTTCATCGAACACAACTTCTTTTATCAATCCAGGCTGAATCGATATATCCTGCCTGTAGAGCGGAACTTGACCGTTCTGAGTGCGGCTGACCTAAGGAGCAACATTATTTTCCGGGGTGAACGCATAATCAATCAGGGAGTTCCCCTCGCGGAAATCCGCCGGAGGACGGGTCAATCCATAAGAGAGTATACGTTGAGGGATGCCGACAGAGAGGCGAAAACCGCCATAGGAGGGAGCGAGCTGAGGATTTTCCGCCCTACTATTCAGCGGGATGACCAGGCTAAGCCCAAAACGGTTATCAGGAAGGACCAGATCAGAGAGAGGCTGGAAGGTTCGGCAATTCGACAGAGGCAACCGATGCCTGGGACAATCGACGAGAAAGAAATCCAAAAGTTGCAGGAACGAGAGGTCATCCGATTGAAGGAAAGTCAAAAAAAGGAAATCGACGACCTGAATCGAAGGAGTGCCGAAGCGAGGAAAAGGACACAGGATTCAACAGAGAGAGCGAAAATCGATCGTGAATCACAGACAAGAATTCAACAACTCAAGAAAAAGCATCAAGAGGAAGAGGCGAAGCTGAAAAAGAGACAGGAAGAAGAGGCCAAAGCGAGAAGCACCAAGACTATAAAAAAGAAAAAGAAATCACCTTGAGTTAGACCGTGTATTTTTCCCTGATGTCATCGGGGATGGCGGCCGGTTTCCCGGTTTGAATCTCGATTAAAACATAGACAGCCTTTCCTCCAGCGGCGAGTGACATGTCCTTTTTTTTCAGCATCTGGAAATGGACGGTCACGCTTCTTTTGCCGATGGATTCAATCCACGTCCTGACGATAATCGTTTCTCCCATAAAGACAGACCGGTGGTAGTCGATGGAAATGGATTTGGTGATCCAGGAAAAACCCCTGGCGAAAAAAACCTCAATAGGCATTTTGTAGCATCTTTTCATCTGGTCGATGCGGGCAGCGAGAAGGTAATCCAAATAGACTGATTGGTTGACATGTCTGTTGTAGTCGATTTCGCTAGGGCGAACCACGATTTCCGTATCAAACTTCTGAGGCATTATTTTCCCTCCTCAAACGTTTCCCTTCTTTGATTCCTCCCAGTGTGAGAGATATAGCCGCGCAGAGGATAATCAATCCACCCAATACCGTCCGCAAGGCTGGGATTTCCCCTAAAAAGACCAAAGCCAGGAGAATTCCATAGACAGGTTCCAGTGAACTGAAAACAGCTGCTGTTTGTGCTTGGATGTACTTCATTCCCTTGATGAAGAGTGTGTGGGCTCCTGCCGTACAGATCACACCCAGGATGATGAGGAGCAGGACGTTATTGATTTTAAGGGGGGGCTTGATAAAAAAGAAAACCGGGAGAAGAAAAAGTGTGGCGAAAAAATCCTGGTAAAAAGCAATCAGCAGACTCGAGTATTTCTGGCTGAGTTTGCGGTTGAAAATGGCCAAAATAGAGAATGTCAGACCAGCGGCAATTCCCCAGAGGATACCCTGGAATACGGAATCGTTCAGGCTGAATTTGGGAACGATCAAAAAGACTCCCAGGAGACACATCAAGGCGAAGGCAATGCTTTTGATTTTTAATTTTTCCCTCAAAATCAAGGGTTCCAGAAAGGCGGTGAACACCGGAAAGCTGGAGTAGGAGAGGAGTCCAACGGCAACGGTGGAAACCTGGATGGATTGAAAAAAAAACATCCAGTGAACGGCCAGCAGTAATCCCAGGAAGAGAAACAGGAAATAGTCTTTTTTCACTGGGAGAATGATGGACTGCTTGGTAAACCGGAGGATAAGAATCAGGGCCAGACTGGCGAAAAACACCCGCCCGAGGACGATGATGGGTGGTGACAGGCTGATCCACTTCCCGAAAAGTCCGGCCAGTCCAAAGAGGACAACGGCCGTATGGATCTCGACCAGGCTTCTCTGCTTCTGCACGTTTTCCACATATAACACAAAAGCCGAGCCCAGGCTACTTTTTTCACCAGCCGATGAAAACATTTCCAAAACTGTAACAAAAGACTTTTGAGCGGGTGGCAAGGAAAGGGGGAAAGCCGTGACGGGACCCGCGAAAAAATCCAATTCATGTCTGGGTTTTGGAAAAACTTCCCCGGCCCATTATTTCTTTTTAATTGCCGGGAATTTGTGCTAAGATATTCTTTAATTAAAAGGAATTTGACTTCCTTTCTTTTCAAAAAAATAAATGAGCTATCTCATCTACGCACGAAAATACCGGCCTATGACCTTTGAGGAAATGATCGGTCAGAAAGCCGTTGTTCAGACGCTGATCAATGCCATCAAGACCAACAGGGTTGCCCAGGCCTATATTTTTTCAGGAATGAGAGGAGTCGGAAAGACAACAGCCGCCCGGATTATGGCCAAAGCCCTTAACTGCCAGCACGGCCCCACTCCAACTCCTTGTAATGAATGCGATATCTGCAAGGAGGTTAATGAAGACCGGTCTGTGGATGTTCTCGAGATCGACGGGGCTTCCAACAGGGGAATCGATGAAGTCAGATCGCTTAGGGAAGGAGTTAAATACAGGCCCATTCGCTGCCGCACCAAAGTGATCATCATCGATGAAGTGCATATGCTGACCATACAAGCGTTCAATGCCCTTTTGAAAACTCTTGAAGAGCCCCCTCCTAATACGGTTTTTATTTTTGCCACGACAGAATTTCATAAAGTTCCGGGGACAATCGTTTCGCGTTGTCAGCATTTCGAATTCAAAAAAATATCGCGCAAGGAAATCATCAATCATCTGCTCGACATCACCCAAAAGGAGAATATTACCATTTCTTCTTATGGATTGAATTTGCTAACCGAAGCAGCGGATGGCAGCTTGAGGGATGTCCAGAGTTTACTCGACCAGGCCGTTGCCTTTTCAGGGGAAAATATAAGGGACGAGGATCTCAAAGAGATATTGGGCGTCATGAACCGGGATCTGCTCATCAAATGTGCCGCGCACATTATGGATGAAAAACCTGACCTGATTTTCCCCCTTGTCGAGTCAATCATAGCCAGCGGCCATGACCTGCGGTTTTTCTACAGAGAGCTCATCCAGCACTTCAGACAACTGCTGCTTGTCAAGACCGTCGAAAATCCTCAAGATATACTTCCCTTGAATGAAGAGGATTTGGCCCAGCTCAAAAAACAGGCAGGCCAGGCGTCATCAGAAGAACTTCTGCGTTATCTGCTGGCCCTGCAGGATGCCGAACAGGGGCTCAGATTCTCTTCTCATCCCCGGATCCGCCTGGAAACCATACTCGTCAAACTTAGCCAATATAAAAAAATCACTCCTCTCAAAGAGATTCTGCAGCGGCTGGATGAACTGAAAGGCAGCCAATCCGGTCCATCACTTCAAAAGGAAAAACCAGTTGTCTCTGAAAAATCTTCCAGGGAAAGTGTGCCAAAGCCGACAGTAACCTCCAAATCCCCGCTGGATGAAGAAAAAAAAACTAAGGCTTCCAATCCTCCCCCGGCTGAACCGGCTCAAAAAACCGTTCAAAAAGAAAAAGACATGGATATCGCACTCAAAGATCCTGGTGTTCAGAACTTCATGAAGACCTTTAAAGCCCAAATTATTTCGGTCGAATCAATGGATAAGAAAAAAAAATAGCCCCCGGGAGAGAGAATAGAATCCAAGGAGAAAACGCATGAAAGGAATGGGCAATTTACAAAAGATGCTCAAGCAGGCCAAAGAGATGCAGGACAAGCTGCAAAAAGAGTCTGCAGAGATGAAGGTGGAAGGGTCCAGCGGCGGGGGAATGGTTGCCGTCACTCTGGATGGTACGAAAAATTTGGTGTCGATTTGCATCGATCCAGAAGTCGTCGACAAGGAAGATGTGGAGATGCTTCAGGATTTGATCCAGGCTGCTTTCAATGACGCCAGCATGAAGGTCGATGAGACCATGTCGGAAAAGCTCGGAGCCTTCGGAGCAGGATTGAAAATACCGGGACTCTTCTGATGTTTGATATGGATCATCCTCTGAACCGTTTGATTGAGGAATTGAAGAAGATCCCCAGTATTGGGGCCAAGACGGCCCAAAGGATTGCCTTCTACTTGATAGGACTTCCTTCTGAAGATTCCGACCGGCTGGCGCAGGCGATCAAGGATGCCAAATCGAAGGTCTTTTACTGTTCGGAGTGCAGCAGTCTGACCCATGTCGATCCCTGTATCTATTGTTCCGATAACGGACGGGATGACGAGGTCCTCTGTGTGGTCGAAGAGCCGTTCAACATTGCCTCGATCGAAAAAACTGGAATATTCAAGGGCCGCTATCATGTTTTGCACGGCGCTCTGGCTCCCTTGAAGGGTATTGGCCCTGACGAGTTGAAAACGGAAAAGTTAGTCGACCGGATCCAGGAGGGGCACTTTAAAGAAGTCATCATCGCTACCAATCCCACGGTCGAAGGAGAGGCGACGGCCTTCTATCTGGCCAAGATATTGAAAGAATTTGGCGTGAAGATGACGCGACTGGCCATGGGATTGCCGGTCGGTTCGGATATCGATTTTGCCGATCAGGTGACGATCACCAAGGCCTTGGAGGGAAGAACAGAACTTAAAGAATAAATGCAGTGTGAGTCAATACTTACTCTTATCACTAACGACTGCAAATTCAAGGAGGATGTATGAAAGAAACAATCGAGATACGGTGGCACGGCCGGGCAGGACAGGGTGTCGTTACTGCAGCGGTGACGCTTGCTGATGCACTTTCAGCAGAAAAAGACATATTTGTGCAGGCCTTTCCTGAATTCGGTGCTGAAAAAAGAGGTGCTCCTATTCTCGCCTTCAACCGTATCAGCAAAAAGCCCATCCGGACTCACAGTCAGGTGTATTATCCGGACATCGTTGTCGTTACGGATCCTTCTCTGCTGGGGATGGTGGACATCAGCAGCGGTGCCAAGGACGATGCTTTTTTCCTCATGAACACGACCTTTGATATCGGGCTCATCCGAGACAGACTGTCCCTTGGAGATCGAAAAATCTATGCTCTGGACGCCTACGCCATAGCCGAAAAAGAACTGGGCAGAGCTATCCCGAATGTTCCCATGGTAGCAGCCTTGATGAAAGTATCCGGTCTTATGGAACAGGATCAGGCGATGGAACGGATTGAAAAATCTTTGAGTAAAAAGTTGAGACCCGAAGTCGTAGAGAAGAACTTAAGGACTATAGACAGAGCATTCAAGGAGGTCTTAGAAGGATGAAGAAAGAGACATGGAAAGAATTGACTATAGGGACCATCAATCCCCATCCCGGAAATTCCGTTCAGAATAAAACAGGAACTTGGCGGGCTGGGAAAAAACCGGAATTCATCGAAGAAAACTGCATACACTGTTTCTTTTGCTGGCTCTACTGCCCCCATTTCGCCATCCTGGTCGAGGGTGATAAGGTCACAGGTTTCAACTACGATTACTGTACGGGATGCGGACTGTGTGAGGAAGAGTGTCCATCCAAAGAGAAATCCATCGTTATGGTCAAGGAAGAGGTTCAACTTGCCGGAGGAGATAAGGAATGAGCACTTTAAAAACATTGAATGGAAACCAGACTATAGCCGAGGCCGTCCGGCAGATTGATCCGGATGTTTTGGCCGCCTATCCGATTACACCGTCGACGGCTATCGTGGAAACGATCGCTCAGTTCAAAGCGGACGGTTTGATAACCGGGGAGTTTGTCTGCCCGGAGAGTGAACATAGCGCCATGAGTGTCTGTATCGGGGCGGCCTCCGCGGGAGGAAGGGTGATGACCGCCACGGCCTCTCAGGGATTGGCTCTGATGTGGGAAATGCTTTATATTGCCGCCGGTTTGAGACTGCCCATAGTCGCCGCTATCGCCAACCGGGCTTTGAGCGCACCCATCAATATCCACGGAGACCACAGTGACACCATGGGGGCCCGGGATTCCGGATGGATTCAGATCTATTCTGAAAACTCCCAGGAAGCCTATGACAATTTTATCCAAGCCTTCAAAATCGGTGAACACCTGGAGGTCAGAACTCCGGTTTTGGTCGGTTTGGACGGATTCATCATCAGTCATTCGATGGAAGTCGTAAAGGTTGAGGATGACGATGCCGTCAAGAAATTTGTAGGAGAATACAAGCCTGTCTATCCGTTGCTGGATACCAGTAAAAAATTCACAGTGGGCCCTATCGATTTTACCGATTACTATTTCGAGCACAAAAGAAATCAGATGGAAGGGATCGAGAATTCCCCCAGGGTGATCGAAGAGGTCGGCAAAGAATTCGGGCGGGTATTTGGACGCGAATACGGATTCTTCGAGGAATACAGAATGGAAGACGCGGAGATCTGCATTGTCGTTATGAGTTCCGCCGCCGGTACATGCAAGGACGCCGTCGACGAATTGAGGAATGAAGGGATCAAAATCGGATTGCTGAAGCCGCGGATCTTTCGGCCTTTTCCTTATGAACGGATCGCAGAAGCTCTCAAGGGTAAAAAAGCCGTCGCCGTTTTGGACCGGTGTGCCTGTCCCGGCGCATTCGGGGCTCCGCTCTTTACGGAAGTGAGGTCAGCTCTTTACGACTATGAAGCCAGGCCTAAAATCGTCAACTACGTTTACGGCCTGGGGGGCAGGGACATCCAGGTGGAACACTTCAAAGAGGTGGCCGGAAAACTCGTGAAGATTGCCGATACCGGGAAAGTTGAAGAGATCTACGGGTACATCAACCTTAGAGAGTAGGACGGAAGGAGAACAAAATGGCAAAACTAAAAGATTTGGCTCAAATGGAAGATAGATTGGTCGCCGGCCACGGCATGTGTCTGGGATGTGGCATTCCTCTTATCTTTAAAGTCGTTTTGAGAGCGACGGAGGATCCGCTGATCATCTCGAATGCCACAGGATGTTTAGAGGTCTGTACGACGATTTTCCCCAGGACTGCCTGGAATGTGACCTGGGTTCACAGCGCCTTCGAGAATGCGGCCGCGACCATGGCCGGTGTGGAGGCCATGTACAATTCTTTGAAACGCAACGGGAAAATCCCGCAGGATAAAGAGATCAAATTCTTGGCCACAGGAGGAGACGGCGGGACCTATGATATCGGACTTCAAGCTCTTTCAGGCGCCATGGAGCGAGGACACAATATGGTCTACCTGTGCTATGACAATAACGCCTATGCGAATACTGGAGGTCAGAGATCCGGAGCGACTCCTCTGGGCGCATCGGCCACCACTTCGCCAGCCGGTGATGTTCTACCAGGAAAACTCCAGCGCAAAAAGGACTTGACCAGAATTATGGCCGCTCACAATATCCCTTATGTCGCCCAGGCTTCTCCAAGCCGTTGGCAGGATCTTTATAACAAGGCCAAGAAGGCCTTCGAGGTCGAAGGGCCGGCGTTTATCAACGTCCTCTGTGTTTGTCCCACCGAGTGGAAATACAACGAATCCCAAGGGGTAAAACTTGCCAAAACGGCTGTAGATACCTGTGTCTGGCCGCTCTATGAAGTCGAGGACGGAAAGTACAAAATCAATTACTCTCCGAAAGAGAAAAAACCGGTGACAGACTGGCTGAAGCC
>CBFDBS010000079.1:0-9783 GCA_965603105.1 uncultured bacterium | reverse complement strand
CCCCCCGCGACTCTCTCGGTCAATAATTTGGGACGGTCCCAAATTTCTCTCGATCACGCCGCGCTACAGAGGGCTGATTTTTGGCGGCAAAGGGTGTAAAAACTAAATCGCTTGACTTTAAACCTTGTGGGATTATAATGAAGTCTTTTTATTTTCAGAGACATCATAATAATGATTAGTGTGACATTCGACCAAAAAATGCCACTTGTCTTAGGAGGACTCATATGAAAAAAACCGTAACTGTCGAAGAGCTGTTGGCCAAGGCCGAACAGCCTTCCAAGGATGCACTCAGGCTTCATCCCTATTATAAAGGAAAAATCGAGGTCGTTCCCAAGTGCCGGATCAGCAGTATCGATGACTTCGCCATTTGGTACACTCCTGGAGTCGCATCACCGTGCAAAAAGATACAGCAGGACAAAGATGTTGTCTATGAAATGACCAACAAGTGGAATTTCGTGGCCGTCATTTCGGATGGATCTCGGGTGTTGGGTTTGGGGGATATCGGTCCCGAAGCAGGACTTCCTGTTATGGAAGGCAAAGCCCTTCTCTACAAGTATCTGGGGGGCGTTGACGCCTTTCCTCTTTGTCTGGACACCAAAAATCCTGAAGAAATTATTCAAGCGGTCAAATGGCTGCAGCCCACTTTCGGAGGAATCAACCTTGAAGATATCGCCCATCCCAAGTGTTTCCATATTCTGGATACACTTCGGAATGAAATGGAGATTCCCGTCTGGCATGACGACCAGCAGGGAACAGCATGTGTGACTCTAGCTGGACTCATGAATGCCGTGAATATTGTCGGAAAAAAGATGGAGGAGATTAGAGTCGCCTTGATTGGAGCAGGGGCTGCTAATATCGCCATATCACGATTGATTATTACGGCCGGAGTCAATCCTGAAAACATCATTGCCGTCGATTCGAGAGGAATCCTCCACAGAGACAGAGGTGACCGGAATCTTCTGAAGACCAAATTCAAGGAAAAATGGCATCTCTGCGAAACCACCAATAAGGATGGACGCAAGGGAGATATCAAAGAGGCCATGGAAGGGGCGGATGTTGTTCTTTCGGCCTCTAGACCCGGACCCGGTGTTATTAAAAAGGAATGGGTCGAAAACATGGCCGACGATTCCATTGTGTTTGCCTCGGCTAATCCGATTCCTGAAATTTGGCCCTGGGAAGCCAAAGAGGCCGGAGCCAGAATCGTGGCCACCGGGCGTTCCGATTTTCCAAACCAGGTCAATAATTCCCTTGGATTTCCGGGAATATTCCGCGGCGCCCTGGATATCCGGGCCACCAAGATTACCGATGAAATGTGCATCGAAGCCGCCAAGGAGCTGGCCAAAGTGGCCGCGGACAACGGATTGAATGAAGATTACATCATTCCGACTATGGATGAATGGGAAGTCTTCCCGAGGGAAGCGGTAGCCGTCGGAACGAAGGGAATCGAGCAGGGTGTGGCCAGAATCAAGATGCCCGCTAAAGAAAGGTTCGAGCAGGCTGAAATGATCATCAAGCGAGCCAGAGACGAAGTCCAGATGATGATGAAGGAAGGTTTTATCACCGATCCGGACAAGTGAGCGGCAGCATTTGATTTGATTTAGATTTCGAAACGATCAGACAGGGGCTCGGAAAACGAGCCCCTTTTTTTTGCAGGCATCAAAAAGTTCTCTTCCATAGAGAGTGGGCAAATCCTATCCAAACGATTAAAAAATGAAAAAAGACAAGCTAAATAACAAAGGTATGTATATTACTATCAAAAATACTTGACAAAAGAAAGCTCATATATTATATTATGTTTGAACTTAATTTTAGTTGACTATCCATTTGGAGGAAATAAATGGCTAAAACAATAGGAATCGACCTGGGAACGACCAATTCAGTCGTTGCCATCACTGAAGGAGACAAACCGCTCATTATCGCTAACGAAGAAGGCGGCCGGACGACTCCTTCGGTTGTCGCTTTCACCGAAAAGGGAGAAAGACTGGTTGGTCAGGTTGCTAAAAGACAGCGTGTCACCAACCCCGAAAACACAATCTATTCCATAAAGAGATTCATGGGTAGAAGGTTTAATGAGGTTCCAGAGGAAATCAAACAGGTTCCTTTTAAGGTGAAAGCGGATAAGGGCGGTAATGTGATCGTCGAAGCTTTCGGGAAATCATACAATCCGCCTGAGATATCTGCCATCATTCTGCAGAAACTGAAAAAGGCGGCTGAAGATTATCTGGGAGAAAAAGTCACCAAAGCCGTCATTACCGTACCCGCCTATTTCAATGACAGCCAGAGAAAGGCGACCAAAGATGCGGGAACCATCGCCGGACTCGAAGTCGAAAGAATTATCAATGAGCCGACAGCTGCCGCTCTGGCCTATGGCTTGGACAAGAAAAAAGATCAAACCATAGCCGTCTATGATTTTGGAGGCGGAACATTCGATATCTCCATTCTTGAAGTCGGAGAGGGCGTTGTCGAGGTCAGGTCCACAAGCGGCGATACCCATCTTGGAGGTGACGATATCGATCAGATGGTTCAGAACTGGCTTGTGACTGAATTCAAGAAAGAACAGGGCATCGACCTTTCTAAAGATAAAATGGCCCTCCAGCGATTGAAAGAAGCAGCTGAGAAAGCCAAAATGGAGCTCTCGACGACCATGGAAACCGAGATCAACCTTCCCTTTGTCACCGCCGATGCATCCGGTCCCAAACATCTGCTCATGAAGCTCACCCGGGCCAAGCTCGAACAGCTCATGGGTGATCTGATTCAGAGAACGGTTGGTCCTTGCAAAAAAGCTTTGGCCGATGCCGGACTCAAACCCGGCGATATCGACGAGGTGATCCTGGTGGGAGGTTCGACACGGATTCCCAAAGTTCAGCAAGTTGTCAAAGATCTGTTTGAAAAAGAGCCGCACAAGGGCGTCAATCCCGATGAGGTTGTCGCAGCAGGAGCGGCCATTCAAGGTGCAGTCCTGACAGGAGATGTCAAGGATATTCTTCTTCTGGACGTGACTCCGCTGACGCTTGGGATCGAGACTCTCGGAGGCGTTTTCACCAAAATGACCCCTCGAAACACAACCATTCCTACCAAAAAAACAGAAATATTTTCCACGGCATCTGACAATCAGCCTTCCGTTGAAATCCACGTACTCCAAGGAGAGAGGGACATGGCGTCCCATAACAGGACTCTCGGCCGGTTCCATCTGGACGGGATTCCTCCGGCTCCGCGCGGCATCCCCAAAATTGAGGTGTCTTTTGACATCGATGCCAACGGCATCCTGCATGTTTCGGCCAAAGACACGGGAACAGGCAAGCAGCAGGCAATCACCATCACCGGCCACAGCGGTCTTGATGAAAGTGAAATAGACAACATGGTCAAGGATGCTGAAGCTCATTCAGATGAAGACAAGCAAAGAAGAGAAGTCATAGAAGCCAAGAATCAGGCCGACCAAATGGTCTACAGTCTTGAAAAACTGCTCCGTGACAACAGGGACAAGGTTCCAGAAGCCGAAGCCCAGAAGATCGAAGAGGAAATCACCAACACCAAGAAAGCCATCGAGACTGACGATCTGGATTTGATCAAGAAGGCAACTGAAGCACTGACTCAAGCCTCTCACAAACTCACGGAGATCATGTATCAGCAGGCCGGCCAGCAGCAAGACCAGCAGCAGCAAGACCCGGGGTCTCCTGACGGACAGGTCCAAGATCAACAGAAAAGTGAAGCAGCGGAAGAAGAAGAAGTCATCGATGCCGAAGTTGTCGATGAAGAAGAGAAAAAGTAAACTCTAGCTCGAGAAGTCGGGATGACTGTCTTGACTCAGACAGTCATTCCGACTAACAATACTCCTAGGTGCTTTTATGGCCAAAGATTACTACCAACTGCTTGGTGTCAGCCGTTCGGCCTCGGCCGCGGAGATCAAGAAGGCTTACAGGAAACTGGCCAGAAAGTACCACCCTGATCTCAATCCCGGTGATAAAACGGCCGAAGCCAAGTTCAAAGAGATTCAAGAGGCCTATTCTGTCCTCAGTGACCCGAAGAAAAAAAGCCAGTATGACCAGTTTGGTTTTGTCGGGGGTATGCCTCCCGGAGGCTCGCAGCAGCGCAGCTATTCTTCCGGATTCGAAGGATTTGATTTTTCCAATGTCGGATCATCGTCCTTTCGTGATTTCTTCGAGAATGTTTTCGGGGGAGCGGCGGCCAGCCCGCAGACCCGGCCGGAAAGAGGAAGCGATCTTCTCTACACTATGCGCATCGGTTTTCACGATGCCATTCAGGGCGTTAAGACGAGAATACAGCTGACCAGGCAGATATCCTGTCCCAACTGTCAGGGCCGCGGTTTCATCAGTTCCCAGGGACATCAGGTCTGTCCTACTTGTAAGGGAAGCGGGCAATCCAACATCCAGCGTGGTTTTATGAAATTCGCTACTGCCTGTCCCACATGCGGAGGAAGCGGCAGAATGCCCGGATCCCAATGTCGGATTTGTCGCGGCTTAGGAACGGAGCAGAAAACCCAGTTCATCAGCGTTCGCATCCCGGCGGGTGTCAACACTGGTTCCAAAGTCCGTATTCCGGGAAAAGGAAACGCAGGGCGAATGGGGGGGCAGCCGGGCGATCTGTTCATCACCATCGATGTCGAAGCCCATCATTTCTTCAAACGGGAAGGAGCGAATATCAATATCTCCGTGCCCATCACTGTTCCCGAAGCCACCCTCGGGGACAAAATTGAAGTCCCGACACTGTATGGAAATACGACCATCAAAATCCCACCCGGTACCAAATCAGGCCAGAAGTTTAGAATCAGAGGAAAAGGAGCCCCCATTCCCGGGAAAAAAAGTCAAGGGGATCAGTTCGTCGAAGTCACTATTGTACCTCCTCCGTATGAAGATCAGAAGATCCGGGAGCTTATGGAAGAGCTGCAGAGGATTTCGCCCCAGAATCCTCGTGAGAAGATGAGGATAAACTGAAAATGAGCCCTAAAGAGGAAAACAAAAAGTATCATCACATCAGTCATGTGGCTCGCATGTACAATGTTCATCCTCAGACCCTGAGGCTCTACGAGAGGGAAGGATTGCTCAAACCGTCCCGCAGCGAGGGGAACACCCGTCTTTATTCGGATGAAGATTTGGCTGAACTGGAAGTGATCCTCAATCTCACCCGCGATCTGGGCGTTAATCTGGCGGGGATAGAGGTCATCTTGAACATGCTGAAAAAAATAGAATGTATCGAGGCCGAAGTCAACGAATTCCTCGACTATATCCGCAGGGAGTTTTTCGAGGGCCGGGAAGCTGAATTCGAACAGAGGAAGAAAAGCCTGGTTCGAATCAGTCCGGCCAAAATTGTCAAGGTAAATACAGAAAACGAATGAGGGATGATTTCAAGGATTCTCTCGACTCAAAAAACCTGAAGCTCTATCTCAGGCAAATCGCCAAATTCAGTCAACTGACTCCAGAGCAAGAGAAAGAGTTGGGGCGCCGTATTCAGCAGGAGGACAAAGAGGCCCTGAAGAAACTGATCATGTCGAACCTTAGGTTTGTCGTCTCATACGTTAAAAAGTATCAGGGAATGGGCCTCGGTCTTCTCGACCTGATCAACGAAGGCAATCTGGGGCTTATCGAGGCTGCCAAGAGGTTCGATCCGAAGAGAAACGTCAAGTTTATTTCCTATGCCGTCTGGTGGATCAGGCAAGCCGTCATCCATGCGCTTTCCCAGTATTCACGTATCTATCACATCCCGCAGAAGCTCTCCGACCAGATCTCGGAAATGAAAAAAGTCAGAGCCAGGCTCAAAAAGGAACTGGACCGGGAGCCGACAAGGGAGGAAGTGGCCGATCAGATGAAAGTTGGCCAGGAGGACATAGAAGATTTGGAGCTTCTGGGAAGGCAGAATGTCTCTCTCAGCGACAAATATTTCGATGACGACGCGACAGAGATCGGCGAAAGAATAAAAGATACACTCACCCCTTCTATTGAATACCAGATCATCAAGGGATCCATAGAGGATCAAATAAGAGATATTCTCAAAGAGTTGGATGAGAAAGAAGCAACTGTGTTAAGATTAAGATTCGGTTTGGACGATGACAAACCCTGGACACTGCAAGAAATTGGAGATAAACTCAATTTGACAAGAGAACGCATCCGCCAGATAGAAAAAAAGGCCATGCGCAAATTGTCGAGGATCAAAAAAATCAGACATCTACGAGGATACTTGAATTGAACGACAACACGACATCCTGTCCCGACTGCAATGATACGGGCTGGATCCTTAAAGAAAGCAAAGGCACAACCGTTGCACGGCACTGCCGCTGTTTCAAGGAAAGAAAAAGTTCCATTCTGCTCGAGCAGGCCGGTATTCCCAAAAGGTACAGCAACTGCTCTTTCGACAATTTCGAAACTCACAATGATTCACACAAGAGGGCCAAGAAGCTCTCTCAACAGTTCGTCAAGGAATATCCGGCCCTCAACGCCGGTCTTCTTTTTATAGGTCCGTGTGGGGTAGGCAAGACCCATCTGTCAGTGGCTATCATCAACGAGCTCATCAAAAAAAAGGGGGCGGCCTGTTATTTCTGTGATTTCAGGGAGCTGATCAGAAACATCCAGAGCTCATACGCCCCTGATTCTCAAATCACGGAATCCGATATTCTGTCCCCGATCTTCAGGAAGGATGTACTCGTGCTCGATGAACTGGGTGCCAAGAGGACAACCGCCTGGGTTGATGAGATGGTCTTTTACATTATCAACTACAGGTACAACCATAAGAAACTGACCCTGTTCACTTCCAATTACCTCGACAGCGAAGATGATGAGGAAGATAAGAGGGATTCATTTTTCAAAAAAAATGATGATACGCTGCTGGACCGGATAGGAACCCGCCTTCGCTCCAGGCTCTACGAAATGTGCAAGGTCGTCAACATCGAAGGGGATGACTACCGTAAGAAAATCAAGCAAGCCAGCTACCGAAGCATCTAAAAAGTACTCTTCTCCTGCTTGATTTCCCGCCGACTTTTCATTGCTATTCTTCCCGAATTTTGCTAAATTATTTGCAACTTGCTCCTCGGTAGCTCAATCGGTAGAGCGGGTGGCTGTTAACCACTAGGTTGTAGGTTCGAGTCCTGCCCGAGGAGCCATCTTTTTTAGGGGTAGTAACCGGGATTTGATTTTCTCATCCGTAGGCAAAGCTAGGCGATTGTAGTCACTTTTTGTGACATTTTTGTGACATTATTAGTCTACTGGTTTACTCATTTTCTGACACACCAATGACACACAAGGAGAGGTTTCCCTTTCTTTGCCGATATTCCTAATTGACACTCCCTTAATTAATAAATATCCTAATATCAGATATTAGGAGGGGAAGAGTGGGTGTGCCGAGCAAAGCTTGCCTAGCCCAGCTGGTGACTCTCTAAGGAAAAAAAAATGAGACAGCTTGAGCTCATACCATACTCAAGCAGGAGGGAAGTCCAGCCACGTCAATGGTTAGCCACCAAACGTGTAGTGAACTCTGCATGTGGGGAGGTAACAAACTATATGAAGCCAGAGGGAACAAGATACCAGGCCGTAACGCAAGTGAAGGGATTAAGCCCCGAAATACCCAACGTTTCAGAGGCCGAGGCCGTCCACTCAGCCGAAGGCAACAGTCTTGCCACCGATAGAAGGCGAGGGGGTAAGAACCTGGCGGGGTCGAAGACCATGGCACGGTATCAAAAGGGAAAGGCAGGAACTCGGGAGACCCAGAGCGTTCCCTGCGAAAAGAGAAGGGTATGTATCAACAAGCCTATAGACGGCAAGTTGAGACAGAAGACGCTTTGGGAGTCGGACCGATCCATAGTAGTTGAGAAGCAGGGTAATGCCTGTGGAGCGAAGGGATCGGCGGTAATGGATAGGGGAGACAGGGACACTTCCTCCACACACAGAGGTGGGCCAAGGAAGTCAACAAAACTGTCTTTCCTTTCCGTGCGAGCTCGAAGGAATCCACGGGAGAGGTTCACATCATTGGTACACTACCTTACTGTGGATTTTCTCAGAGAGTGCTACAGAGAGCTTGGGAGGAATAAAGCCTCTGGAGTAGATGGGGTAACGGTCGAGGGATACGGGATTAACCTGGAGGAAAACCTAAAGGATTTAGTAGGGAGACTGAAGAGAAAGCGATACAGGCCGAGACCTGTAAGAAGGGTCAACATTCCGAAACCAAAGGGAGGGACAAGACCCTTAGGGATACCGGCAGTAGAGGATAAGATAGTCCAGATGGGAGTGAAGAAAATCCTGGAGGCCATTTTCGAGGTTGATTTTAAGGATGTATCCTATGGATTTCGCCCACGCAGGAGCAGTCACCAAGCGCTTGAAGTTCTTGATCAGGCGATAATGAGAGGGCCAGTAAATTGGATAGTGGACATGGATATTGAGAAGTTCTTTGATACAGTGGAGCACGAATGGATGATGAAGTTTTTAGAGGAAAGAATAGCAGACCCGAACATATTGAGGTTGATAGGGCGATATTTGAGGTCTGGGGTGATGGAAGATGGCAAGTTTTATCAGGTAGACAAAGGCACACCGCAGGGGGGGATACTCAGTCCCCTGCTGGCTAACATTTATCTTCATTACTGCCTAGACCTATGGTTTGAAAAGAGGGTAAAGAAACAGTTAGGAGGATACGCTCGATTTATCCGCTATGCGGATGACTTTGTGGTGTGTTTTCAGAAGACAGAAGAAGCAGAGGAATTTGGACAGGAATTACGGCAGCGGTTAGGGAAGTTTGGGCTGGCCGTATCAGAGGAGAAGAGCCGAATAATATCATTTGGAAGACATCCCTATTATTCAGCACAGGAAGAAGGGAAGAGAGTTGAGACATTTGATTTTCTAGGATTTACCCACTACTGTACGAAAACAAGGAAAGGATATTTCAAGTTAGGGCGGAAGACATCAAGAGAAAGATACAGGGAGAAGCTGAAAGGGACGAATCAATGGTTGAAGAAGGTGCGGAATAGGATTATACAGGAAGAGTGGTGGGAAGTGTTGAGGATGAAGATGATAGGGCACTATAGGTATTACGGCGTGAGCGGGAACATGAGGGAATTGAAGGCGTTCTATAATGAGACAGTTAGACTTGCCTACAAATGGATAAACAGGAGGAGTCAGAAGAAAAGCTATAACATCATCCAGTTTTACAAGATGCTGGAATATAATCCTTTACCCAAGCCAAAGATATATCTCCAAACATATACTCCGTCCTCGTATAGGGACAACCTTACTGAAGAGCCGTATGCGGGAAAACCGCACGTACGGTTCTGTGAGGGGCACTAAATCTGAAGGAGGTTTAGATGTCTACTCGACCCAACGAATGCCCTAAGTGTCGTACCGAAAATCCTGATAAAAAGAAGTTCTGTGGGGATGGAAGGACAATTTCAGAGGCTGATTAATGGATTCTATCTCTAGGGGCGGTAAAATGATTGAGGACAGATCAAGGGGCTGCCATCTCTATAATATTGACTTATTTTTTTTCTTTGTATAAATGATAAGCTCGGGTGGATGTCAGTTCTTCTATCATAAGTTTTAAATTTTGGAGAAATCTATGCCAAGCTATTCTAGGGAGTCGGCACTAAAGATAGCTAAAAAAAATGAACGAGAAGGAAATTACGGAAAAGCTGCCTTGTATTATGCAAGTGTACTTGAAGATTGGAAAAAAGCAGGCGATCTGATGAGGCGATTTGTAAGTTTAAGAAGATCAAGATTTCCGGTTGAAGATTTATACCATGCGATATTTTTTTATTTTAAGGGGGGATATGTTGAGTTAGCAAGAGAAGCC
>CBFDBS010000078.1:0-9857 GCA_965603105.1 uncultured bacterium | reverse complement strand
ATCGGGAGGTTCCCTCAATTCTCTGAGCATCTGAACGACGTTCTTCAAGCCTCCGATAAAGACGACGATAACGAGTATGGAATAGCAAGAGAGGGTCAAAATCAGAGTGATTTTCCAAAAGAGCATCCAGTTCATTGTCCAGCCTCCTCTTTGTTCTTCTTGTCCGGAAAGAGAAGAGAGCCGAAAATCATGCCAAATACGGCGATGACGAAGGTCATAATACCGATAAACTTGTCTGTCAAATAAAAGGGGACATTATCGCCCATAGTCCAAGGGCCGATCCCTAAAATGGCTAAAAGGCCGGCCAGGAGGGCGATCATGGCTCCTGTCTTACTAGCTTTTTTCCAGTACAGTCCGGCTGTGACGACGGTGAAGGCTCCGGACAGATAAATTGTCCCAGTAACGGCCATGTAGTTCCAGAGTGAGACCGGGGCTTCGAACCAGAGCCCCCAGATGAGGAGAAAGACGCCGATAGAAACGATGCAGACTCTCGTGATCAAGAGGCGGGATTTATCTGAAAGGGAGGTTTTTCTGATGGGGGCGATGATATCCTGGGTGATCACCGAACTCCAACTCAAGAGATAGCTGTCGTGTGTGGACATGAAAGCGGCGAACATGCCGGCGGCGATGAGTCCTAAAAATCCGCTGGGGAGAATTTTGGCGATGAAAATGGGCATGCCGAACTGGCTGTTGAGCGCATCCTGTCCTTGAAAAGCGGCCAGGAGTTTGGGTGTTTGAGCGACGAAGATGAAGGCACAGATTCCCCAGAGCATGGGAATGACACGGCGGGCTAGGTAGGACACCGAGCTCCAGGCATAGAGCTGTTTGGCGATTTTTGGAGTTTTGGCCGATAGGGCACGGAGCGTGCCCGACTGCCAGAGCGCTCCGGCGGAAAAGGTGAGAACGACCATAAAAATGATGTATATAGTCCCGAATCCCGAACCTTCTGCTACAGGATTGAACCATGAAGCGCCGTCCACAGTCGCAGGAGCTTTGAAAAGATTGTTCCAGCCGATAGCCTTAATGGCGAAGATGGAACCGATGATCATTCCGATGGAAAGGACAAAAAACTGCAGGAAGTCGTTCAAAACCACAGAGACCATACCTCCAGCGACGGTGTAGATGAGAACCATAATCAGCATCGCGGACATGAACAGTTTCAAACCGGCCGGATTGCTGTACCCCGTCACTCCCATCATGAAACGGGCTCCGGCTTGAAGAAATAGGCCCATGTTGAGAATTCCGCCCAGGGCCAGAATGACGCCGCCGACGACGCGGACTTTTTTTCCGAAGCGCTTGTCGTAGAACTCAGGGATGGTCATGACTCTATGCTGGCGCAGTTTATAGACGATGAAACCGGTCAGTCCGATGGCCAGAATACAGGCTGTCTCGATGATGCCGATGTGAAACGCGGAAAAACCGTGGTCGAATCCCAACTGGGCGTTGTACATGACCGTAACCAAACCCAGTTCGGTCCCTGTCAGGGTGGCGATGGCGATGAACAGCCGGAGTGATCGGCCTGCTACGATAAAATCGCTCATTTGGCGGATGTATTTTTTGACGAGGATACCGATCACTACTGGGATGCAGATGTAGACCAGGACAATGATCCAATCGATAGTGGCAAAGTTGGTAGAAAAGACTTCAGTCAAATCTCCTCTCCTTTCCGTGGATCTTTTTTTCTCCTATGTTTTCGATTTTGGAATACTATATGTATCATATTTCCAGGATGATAGTCACTTTTATTTCTTGTCGGCAAAATCGATAAATACAAGATTAGATTTTGACCTCTGGATTTTGATATGTTAAAAACCGGAATGAGTGCAGAGCGGACATAAGGAGGTAAAGATGAGGAGAATATCCCGGCGGCGTTTTTTACAATCCGCAGTGACCGGTTCATTGGCCGCCTCCAGTCTTCGTTGTTCAAGCTGGAAAAAACGCCAAAAACCCATGAACCTGCTCTTTATTATGACTGATCAACAGCCTGTCTCCACTTTGGGCTGCTACGGAAATAATTTGAATCCCACACCAAACATCGACCGGATCGCCCAGACCGGAGCACGTTTCTCTCAATTTTATATCGGCGGATTTCCCTGCAGCCCTTCACGAGCCAGCATGTTGACCGGTTGTTACCCGCAGAGACATGGTGTGACGACGAACAATGTGATGCTCGGAGATGAAATCCCTTCTTTAGGCTTTGCCTTGCGTCATGCGGGCCGTTCGACGGCCTACTTCGGGAAGAGCCATCTCAAGGGCTATATGTACAGAAATCTCCCCGGACAAGAACCTTTCGACGGCCGTTGGTACAATGAGCGGATTCCAAGTGAAAGCGGTTTTGAGTATGAGCAAGTTGAAGGAGGATTCGGAGAGGATCACCCTCAGCTCGGATTCGACACGTGGGCCGGCGGATGGGCTCATTATCACCAATACCTTAAAGATGTCGGATTGGAAGAGCTGCTCAATCGCCGGCCTAAACCCGGCAACCACATTGACCTGCCTAGCGGACCCAATACAGAGCACCGGTATTCACTCATCCCGCAAGAACATCACATGGCTTCTTTTTTCTCCAGTCAGGCGGAGCAGTTCCTTAACAGCCGACAGGGGAATTCTCAACCCTTCTTTCTTATGCTCTCTTTCTATGGACCTCATCTCCCGGTCGCTCCTCCTCAACCTTGGGACACCAAGTATTCTCTCGCTCAGTGCCCGCTTCCGACGAATCATCGAGATCTTCTCAAGGGAAAACCAGAACACCAGAGAACTAACCGTGTCTGCTACAAACTTCCCGATTGGAGCGAGGATCAGTTCCGGGACTACATCCGCCGGTATTATGGATACTGTGCCTATATCGATGCCCAGATCGGCCGAGTCCTCAATGCCTTGGCCGCTAACGGGCTGGAGGAAGACACAATTGTCATCTTTACATCCGATCATGGTGACATGCTCGCCGCCCACGGTATGGTTTACAAGATGGACAGGAGCGGGTATCAAGAATTGGCTAACGTTCCTTTCCTGATACGTGTGCCGGGCGTTACCAAGCCCGGTTCTGTGGTGAGCAGCCTGGCTAACAGTGTCGACATATTTCCCACTCTGGTAGAACTGTTCGATCTCTCACTGCCTGAGGGCGTCCAAGGGAGGTCTTTCAGCAAAGTTTTGAAATGGCCGGAGGCTACATTCCGTGACCGCATCTTCATCCACTGGAGCAACAATTCATTCGTGACCTGTGACGGCCAGTGGAAATATGCTCTGCACTGGAAGGATGCTGTGGATGAGTTCTACAATTTGAAAAACGATCCCGGAGAGCTTCAAAATCTTTGGTCAGATCCGGCTTATGCAAAAACAGGTAGGGAGCACCGTCAGACAATCATCGATTGGTTGTATAAAACCGGCCATCCCTATGCCGACCTTGTCCAAAAAGATAAGATAGAGGAAAGAGTGAAATGAACCGAAGTCGGTTGGCTTCTCTGGATGCTTTCAGGGGATTGACCATTGCCGGCATGATCCTCGTCAACAATCCCGGGAGTTGGGAGTATGTCTATGCTCCTTTGAGGCATGCCGAGTGGCATGGGTGGACGCCTACGGACCTGATTTTCCCCTTCTTTCTTTTTATCGTAGGCGTGTCCATAACATACTCTTTGTCGAATAGAATCGAGCTCGGGGCTGTGTCCCTCTCTTTGTATGCCCGAGTTTTGAGAAGAGCCTTCATTCTTGTCGCTTTAGGTTTTTTCCTCAGACTCTTTCCTTTTTTCAGATTCCAAGGTCTCAGAATACCGGGAGTCCTGCTGAGGATAGCCATCTGTTATTTAGCGGCGGCGCTGCTCTTTATCAAAGCCGGTCCAAAAAGCAGGTTGGCCGTCACGATAGTTCTTCTGGCCGGTTATTGGGCGGTGATGAAACTTATTCCCGTTCCCGGATATGGGGCGGGGATTCTTGAATTTGACGGGAATTTGTGCGGTTATATCGATACCAAGCTTCTGGGCGGACACCTCTATCGGCCGACATTTGATCCCGAGGGGATATTAAGCACTTTTCCGGCTATCGCCACCACCCTGTTGGGTACATTGACGGGGAATTGGCTGCGCCTGAAGAGAGCGGCCCAGACCACCAAAATGGTCGGGCTTTTTGCGACGGGTGGTGTTTTGACTGTTTCAGGCCTTTTTCTGCATCAGGTTTTTCCCATAAATAAACAACTTTGGACAAGTACGTTCGCTGTTTTTACAGCAGGAGCCGCTTTACTCTCACTCGGCCTGCTTTTTACGGCCATCGACGTGTTGGGGTGGAAAAAATGGGCAATCCCTTTTTATGTTTTCGGAACGAACGCCATTGCCGTCTACTCCGGTTCGATTCTTATGGTTAAGCTTTTAGAGCTATTGAGGGTTCAGGTGCAGGGGGAATCCGTCCTGCTGCGAATCTTCCTCTATCAGAGACTGTTTGTGCCTTGGGCGGGTCAATTGAATGGTTCTTTGATTTATCCTCTCCTTCTTCTTTTTATCTGGCTGGCCCTCCTTTATCCCCTCTACAGGAAGCGAATTTTCTTGAAGATCTGATTCCAATTCAGATGGGATGTTGGCGTTATCTCACAGAAATGGGGATATTGACGTTCCCGGTTTGTCGTGTTGGTTATGTGAACGTTATCTGCTAAAATAGAAATTGTGTATAGGTGAAAAAATGGGGACGTAGAGTGAAAATCACTTCCCTCATCGGGTAATGGAAAGATGATTAATCTCCTTTTCTATTCCTGTGCTGCTGTTTTTCTGTTTATGATTCTTGTGTTCGTGTTTGCTTCTGTCAAGAAGGACAATTCCATCGTGGACATCGCCTGGGGACTGGGTTTTGTCTGTGTCGTTCTTATGATTCTCCTTCTCAGCGGACAAGCGGAGGGAAGACAGATTCTTGTTTCAATTCTTGTGGTGATCTGGGGAATCCGGCTGGCCGTACACATCGCTCTCAGGAAGAGGGGGAAAGGAGAGGATTGGCGTTATGCCCGGTGGAGACAGGAGTGGAAAAGATGGTTTTTCTTCCGCTCCTTCCTGCAGATCTATACGCTTCAAGGAATATTTCTTCTCATCATCGTCTATCCCGTTATCCTTGTCAGTTCTTCGTCTTTTGAAGGGATCACCGCTCTCGATCTTGCGGGGACGGCGGTCTGGTTGGTGGGTTTCTTTTTTGAAGCCGTGGGTGATTATCAGCTCGTTCAATTCAAAGGAAATCCCGAAAACCGTGGTCTAATCATGACGAAAGGTTTATGGAAATACACCCGTCATCCCAATTACTTCGGAGAGACCGCCATGTGGTGGGGAATTTTCCTGATTTCGCTCTCAGTCCCTCTCGGCTGGACAGCCATCGTCAGCCCCCTTTTGATCACTGTTTTGCTCTTAAAAGTTTCAGGTGTGTCCATGCTTGAAAAAAAGTATTCCGGTAATGACAGGTTTAAAGAATACGCCAAAAAAACAAATGCTTTCTTTCCTTGGTTTCCGAAGACGAAAAAGGCAGCGAATCGCAACGTTTGATGTCCATTTTGTGTTATTATATTTATCCGATGAGCTTAATAGGTTTAAATGAAGCATGAAATGGAGGGATCGATGAGTTCAAAGAGATTTTTAAAACTTGTTCGTATCACCGTGCTTATCAGTTTTTTCCTCTCTCTCACTTCCCTATCTCTGCTTGCCCAGTATTTTGGAAAAAACAAGGTTCAGTACGAGTCTTTTGACTTCAAGGTCATGAAGACCTCTCATTTTGATATATATTTTTATTCTGAATTCCAGGAGGCCGCGGAAGTCGGAGCCCGGATGGCCGAACGCTGGTATTCTCGGTTGTCCAGAATACTGAGTCACAACTTGAGAGGCAGGCAAATTCTTGTTTTCTACTCCAGTTCACCTCATTTCCAGCAGACAACGACAATTCCCGGAATTCTAGGTGAGGGGACGGGGGGAGTCACTGAGATGTACAAGAGGCGTATCATTTTGCCTCTTGGTGCCTCATTGGCGGAATCTGACCACGTAATCGGTCATGAATTGGTCCACGCCTTTCAGTTTGATATGACCTCAATGGGAACAGGAGCAATGGCTTCCCAAACCTCAGCCGCTCTCCGCCTTCCCCTGTGGATGATCGAGGGACTGGCGGAGTATCTTTCCATCGGTTCTGTCGATCCCCAAACTTCGATGTGGATGCGGGATATCACCCGGAGAGAAAAACTCCCGGCGGTCAAAAAATTGGTCAATACGTACAAATACTTTCCTTACCGCTACGGCCAGTCTCTCTGGGCTTACATCACAGGGAAATGGGGGGACGCCAAAGTAGCCAGCATCATGAAATCCGTAGGCCGGGCCAGAAGTTATGAGGAAGCCATTCAAGTTTCACTCGGAGTTTCCCTGGACGGCCTCTCGCAGCAATGGCATACCGCCATGCAGGAAGCCTACCAGCCTCTGCTCCCCCTCACGCAGGTTCAGGATCCTTTCAGCAGAGTTCTCTTCCAGGGGACGGAAGATAACAGACTGAACCTGGCCCCGTCCCTGAGCCCTGATGGGAAGCGAATGGTTTTTCTTTCCACTCGCGATATGCTGTCCATAGATATGTATTTGGCCGATGTTCAGACAGGAGAGATCCGGAACCGGATCATCCGTACGGCTGTCGACCCCCATTTCGAGAGCATTCAATTCATCAAATCCGCAGGAAGCTGGGATGCCGAAGGCAAACGGTTCGTCTTCGGAGCGATAAGCCGGGGGCAGCCCATGCTGTCGATCCTCGATGTGGAAAATAACAGAAGTGAAAATGAAATCTTATTCCCGGATCTCGGTGAAATCTTGAATCCCACGTGGTCTCCGGATGGCCGTTATATCGCCTTTTCGGCCTTGTCGGCGGGGATGTCCGACCTCTACATCTATGACTTAAAAATGGAACAGTTACGGAAAATGACGTCCGATCTTTTTGCCGATCTCCAGCCTTCCTGGTCCCCGGATGGTAAAAAAATCGCTTTCGTGACTGACAGGTTTTCCACCAATCTCTCGATTCTCAGTGTCGGCAAGTATGAATTGGCCGTGATGGATCCGGCCACAGGACAAATCGAAAAAATTAATGGCTTCGTGCGATCTCAGAATATCAACCCTCAGTGGTCTTCGGATTCAAAAAGCCTCTATTTCGTATCCGATAACGCGGGAATATCCAATCTTTACTCGGTCGACATCGAGCAGCAAAGCATCAGTCAGTTGACAAATCTCTACACGGGTATCAGCGGCATCACTTCTTTGAGTCCGGCCTTGTCCATCGCAGCCCATTCTGGAGACGTGGCTTTCAGTCTTTATGAAAACGGCAACTACAGCATCTATTCCTTCGATGCACTGCAGAAACAGAAAAACGGCATAGTGACAGCCGATTATGGGGAGATCCTGCCTTCAGTCCTTCCTCCTCGAAAAAAAGGAGATGGAGAAATCCTGGGATTGTTGAAAAACCCGCTGTATGGACTTCCGGAAGAGAAAGAGTATGAAGTCGAGGATTATAATCCTCGCTTGTCTCTGGATTACATCAGTCCCCCCACGCTAGCGGTCGGAGCTGACCGGTTCGGAACGTATGCCGGTGGTGGGATAGCCATGTTTTTCAGTGATATATTGGGATATCACAGCCTGTCCTCCATGGTCCAGGTGAGCAATCGGATTGAGGATTCCGCCTTCCTTGTCGGCTATATGAACAGTAAATCGCGACTGATGTGGGGTGCTGTAGCTCAAAGGATTCCCTACATTTATGGCGGCTATTCTATGGGAATCAGTGACGTTTACGGGGAACCCGTCTACATCGAACAGGAGCATATCTACCGTCAGATCAACTACCAACTGTCCGGATTTTCAGCCTACCCGTTCAGCCAGGCCCAGCGTTTCGAGATATCGGGCGGGTACCGTTTTTTAGATTTCGATAATGATATTTATACCCGGGTCGTCTCCATGATCGATGGACATCTAATCTACAGGGATAGAGAAAATCTGCCCGCTCCGAAAAGTCTTCATTTCGGTTTCACCTCTGCGGCTCTGGTTTACGACTCCTCAATCTTCGGGGCCACGAGCCCGCTTCTAGGACAGAGTTACAGGTTTGAGATCTCACCATTCTTAGGCTCCGTCTCTTTCTATAATGTTTTGGCTGATTATCGGAAATACATTGTGCCTGTGAAACCATTCACTCTGGCCTTCCGTTTTCTCCATTACGGACGATACGGCAGAGGGGCGGAGGATGACCGTCTCTATCCTCTTTATTTGGGATATGAAAGTCTGGTCCGTGGATACAATTATGGCTCTTTCAGCATCGAAGAGTGTGAGGGGAGTGGAAATGACTGTTTTACATTGGACCGCCTGTTCGGGAGCAAGCTGATGGTGGCCAATGTCGAACTGCGTTTTCCTCTCTTCAAGCTTTTGGGAATCGGAAAGGGTTACTACGGACTTTTCCCTCTGGATTTTATAGCTTTCTATGATGTGGGATTGGCCTGGACGAGTTTTGACAAAGCCTGGTTTTCCGGTGGGGTGCGGAAACCGATCTCAAGCGCCGGCGTGGGATTGAGAATGAACCTGTTTGGGTATATGATCCTTGGAGTCAGTTATGTCCATCCTTTCGACAGACCTTTGAAAGGTTCTTACTTCCAGCTGACTATTATGCCTGGTTTTTAATTTTTTCGGCCTCTTCCATACTATGTGGACATCCCACTGAAATGGCCCTGCTGCCTTCAGATATCTTATCCTGCCACACCGCCCATCCATTCAATTTTGCAGATTTTCCCTCTAAAAAGGTAGCTGAGCCCGTGACTCCGTTTTTAAGACTCGACAGGGAAGTCCTGATACTTTGACATCGGATTGTCACTGTGATATGGCTATTAAAAAGAGAAGATCGGCCAGTTCTCAGAGGTTTCGAATGTCTTCAGGGGATTGATTTTGCCACACGGAGGGAAAGATGAAAAAGACGCTTTTTATTATTGTTTTTATCGGATTTTCATTCACACTGCTTCTCACCCTGTCGCCTGGACAGGATGAGGATATCCAAAAAATAGTACAGATAAGTGAGCGGACAGAGGAGTGTTTGGGCTGCCATCGAGAGGTCACACCTGGAATAGTCGAGGATTGGCTTGTCAGCGCACATGCCCTCGGCACACCTGAAGAGGCGATGGATAAAGCAGAGCTGGAAAGGAAAGTGTCCAGCCCTTCCATTCCCTTGGATCTGGCAGGGGTGGCCGTTGGCTGTTATGAGTGTCATGGATTGAATCCTGAAAATCATCAGGACAATTTTGAACATTTTGATAGCAGGATCAATGTAATCGTCTCTCCGGCGGACTGCGCGACCTGCCATCAAGAAGAAAAAGATCAGTACTCAGTGAGCAAAAAGGCGAATGCCTTGGCCAATTTGAAAGAAAATCCGATTTTCCATGCCCTTGTGGAGACAATCACCGGACAGAAGGAAGTCGAAGGGATCAATGTCAAGCTGCTCAAATCCACAGCAGACACCAACGATGAGACGTGCTATGCCTGCCATGGAACCCCGGTCGAAGTGAGAGGCATAATAAAGGTGGATACCGATTGGGGAGAAATTGAGGTTCCCGACCTCTATCGGTGGCCGAATCAGGGTGTTGGCCGGGTCAATCCCGATGGAAGCCTGGGGGCTTGTACCGCTTGTCATCCCCGACACAGCTTTTCGATTGAAATCGCCCGCAAACCCGAAACCTGCTCCCAGTGCCATCTGGAACCCGATACCCCGGCCTGGAATGTGTACAAGGAAAGCAAGCACGGCAATATTTATCTCAGCAAAGGGAAGGATTGGAACTGGTCGAATGTCCCCTGGGTCCTCGGGAAAGACTTTAAGGCACCAACATGTGCCTCCTGCCACAACAG